>JAEEXQ010000019.1 GCA_016287875.1 Bacteroidales bacterium
AACGCCAAAAACGCTGCAGGTCATGGTATTTTGCCGGGGACCTAGAGCAAAATTGGCGAAAAATGCTGCAGGTCACAGTGTTTTACAGGGGACCTAGAGCAAAAAACGGCAAAAACGCTGCAGGTCGTGGCAGGAAATGGGGTGCGACCTGTGGGCAACGCTGCCCGCCGAATGACAATAAGGGGTTTGGGGCCGAGCATGACGAAAGGGCGGAGACTGGGCATGGCGAGAAAAAATCGGGGCGGGCAGGCGCAAGTTGGCGGGAAAATTCCTATATTGCAAATCCTAAATTTTTGAGATATGAGTTTGAATAAAGTTATGCTGATCGGTAACGTTGGAAGAGACCCGAATGTACGTTACCTTGATGGAAACCAGGGCGGCGGAGCTGGAAGCAAAGTCGCAACTTTTACGCTTGCAACCACTGAAAGGTACAGAGATCGCAGCGGTGAGACTAGAGAGAATACGGAATGGCACAACATCGTTGCTTGGCGCAATTCCGCAGACCTTGCAGAAAAATTCATACATAAAGGAACGCAGATCTTCGTGGAGGGCCGTCTCCGCACCCGTTCGTACACCGACCAGGCGGGAGTCCAGAAGTACACTACCGAGGTAGTGGCGGACAATATCCAGTTGCTCAGCCGCCGTCCGGATGGTGAGGATGCTGCCGCGCAGCCGCGCCAGCCTTATGGGCAGGGCGGCCAGCCTTATGGCCAGAGCCAGGGCTACCAGGGCGGCCAGAACCAGGGCAGCCAGGGCTACCAAGGCGGTCAGGAGGGCCAGGGCGGACAGCAGTTCAGCCAGGCGCCTCAATACAGCCAGCCGCAGTACAGCCAGCCCGCACCTCCCGTGCAGACGGCCGAGCCTGCAGCCACAACTGTGCCCGCCGGACTTGAATCCGACCCCAGCGACGACCTGCCGTTCTAGCATCCGTCCCGGTCGGGCGCTCCGCCCACGCCGGGTATTTGCTTGATTGTCAATATGCTAAGCGATCATCTCTGGCGGAAAAGCACCGGAGATAAACGCACAATCGATTAAAAACAAAGTAAAATGTCAGATACCATTAAGAAAACCCTGCGCGATTCAGCAGCTATGCGTTGGACTGCCCTGCTGCTTCTGGCGCTGGCCATGTTCTGTTCATACATTTTCATGGACATCCTCTCCCCCATCAAGGACCTGATGCAGGAAACCAGGGGATGGGATTCCACCGCATTCGGCACGATGCAGGGATCCGAAGTGTTCCTCAACGTCTTCGTGTTCTTCCTGATCTTCGCCGGAATCATTCTCGACAAGATGGGAGTCCGCTTCACCGCGGTACTCTCTGCCGGAGTGATGCTCGCAGGCGCCTGCATCAAGTGGTTCGCAGTGAGCGAATCCTTCATCGGCAGCGGCCTGGAGACCTGGTTCTCCCAGAACCTCAATTATATCCCGGGCTTCGACGAGCTGGGCGTTTCTCCTTTCTATAGGGGGATGCCGGCTTCCGCCAAGTTCGCCGCAGTCGGCTTTATGATTTTCGGTTGCGGATGCGAGATGGCCGGCATTACCGTGAGCCGCGGAATAGTCAAATGGTTCAAGGGCCGCGAGATGGCCCTCGCAATGGGTTCCGAGATGGCTCTCGCCAGGCTCGGTGTCGCCACCTGCATGATTTTCTCGCCCTTCTTCGCCAAACTCGGCGGCAACGTGGACGTATCCCGTTCCGTAGCATTCGGAGTGGTGCTTCTGTGCATCGCCCTCATAATGACCATAGTCTATTTCTTCATGGACCGCAAGCTCGATTCGCAGACCGGCGAGGCCGAAGAGAAGGATGATCCCTTCAAGATCAGCGATATCGGCACCATACTGTCGGACGGTGGATTCTGGATTGTGGCACTGCTGTGCGTGCTGTACTATTCCGCCATCTTCCCCTTCCAGAAATATGCCGTCAACATGCTTCAGTGCAACCTGACGCTGACTCCCCCCGAAGCCGGTTCGTTCTGGAACGGATCCAGCATCACTATCGTCCAGTATGTCATAATGCTGCTTGTGGCGGCGGCCGGATTCGCGAGCAACTTCCAGAAGAAGAACAGCAGTCGCTTCGTGCTCCTGGGCATCTCGGTCGTCTCGCTGCTCGTCTACTGCTATATGGGCTATATGCGTCAGTCGGCAGAATCGATCTTCGCAGTGTTCCCGCTGCTCGCCGTGCTAATCACCCCCATCCTGGGCAACTACCTCGACCATCACGGAAAGGGCGCCTCGATGCTGGTACTCGGCTCGGTACTGCTGATTGCCTGCCATCTGACCTTCGCATTCGTACTGCCGGCCTTCAAGGGCAATGCAGTGGGCGGAGCGATAGTGGCATATACCACCATCCTGGTGCTTGGCGCGAGCTTCTCGCTGGTGCCGGCCGCACTTTGGCCCTCGGTACCTAAGCTGGTGAACGCCAAGGTGATAGGGTCCGCCTATGCCCTGATCTTCTGGATCCAGAACATTGGCCTCTGGCTCTTCCCCATGCTTATCGGCAAGGTCCTCGACAAGACCAATCCCGGAATCACCAACCCCACCGAATTCAACTACACCGCCCCTCTGGCGATGCTGGCCTGCCTCGGCGTAGCCGCACTGCTTCTCGGGCTCTTGCTCAAGGTTGTTGACAAGAAGAAGGGACTGGGCCTCGAGCTTCCTAATATCGAAAGATAGCAATGTCCGGAAAGAGGTGGCTGCCCTGGGTAGCATTGGCCTGCCTGGTAGTGCCGATGTTCGGCTCGTATTTCTTCGACGATATGTTCTCCAGCATATCGTTCGTCTTCAGCGACCCGTCCCATATCCAACTGGGATGGGATTCGGCTGGATACGGGCTGTACACCAGCGGGTATTCGGTCCTCTGCGTATTCGGCGGACTCATAGTCTGCGGGATGCTGCTGGACCGCTGGGGCGTCCGCATCACCGGAAGTATTTTCGTGGGGATGATGACGGCCGGGGCCGCACTCGTGCTCTGGGCCATCACATCCGGCCTCAATCCTAAACAATCCCTGAGCGTTGCCTATGCCGGATGCATGCTGTTCGGCCTGGGCAGCGAGATTGCCGGGGTGGCCGTCACGCGCAGCATCGCCCGTTGGTTCAAGGACGGGCCTATGGCATTCGCGATGGGCCTGCAGCTTGCTATCGCCAGGCTGGGGACGGCGTTCGCGCTGGTGATGGCCCCGCGGCTGGTGGGGAGGATGCCCGATCAGGTCGGGCATGACGTGCTGGGCGTCGGGCAGGGCGTGCTGCCGCTGGAAGTGACGGCCAGGCCGGCGGTGCTGGGCATCGGGCTGCTGCTCCTGGGCTGCGTGCTATGGGCGCTTTTCGTGGCGCTGGATGCGAAAAGATTCCCGGTCAGGCCGGGAATGACGGATGACGGCAAGAGCGAAGGCTTCCGCCTTGCCGACGTTGGCAAGATACTCACCAACAAGCGCTTCATACTGATATCCCTTCTCTGCGTATTTTTCTACAGCAGCATCATTGCGTTCAAGAAGTTTGCAGGAGCCATCCTGGTGCCCCGCTTCGACGTGCCCGCCGAGGCCGCGAGCTGGATGGTCAGCATGCTGCCCTTCGCCACCGTGGTCTTCGCCCCTCTCTTCGGTATACTGGTCGACAAGTTCGGACACGGGACCAGATGGATGCTGGCCGGCGCCGTACTGGCACTCGCAGCCCATCTGCTGCTGGCCTTCGCGCCCCAGGGCGTACCATTCTGGGGATACCTCAGCATGGTCTTCCTCGGCTTCGGATACTCGCTGGTGCCCGCCGCGATGTGGCCCTCCGTCCCCCGCATAGTGCCCGACAAAGTGCTGGGCACGGCCTTCTCCCTCATCTACTGGATACAGAACCTGGGCCTGATGCTTTTCAAGATGCTTGCCGGGGTGATCCTGGGCAGCGCCGCAGCGCAGGGGCCTGTGCACGTGGAACTGATGTTCGTAGGAGTGTGCGTCGCCGCCCTGGCGATTTCCGCCAGCCTCGACCGAATGAAAATCGCCTGAATTTCCTATCTTTGCGTCCGGAATGTACCCGTTGCTAGACAAGATAAACTCTCCCGCCGACATCAAAGGCCTCGGAATCGAAGAACTTAAGCAGCTCTGTTCGGAGCTGCGGCAGTACATCATAGAGGTCTGCTCCGAGAATCCCGGCCACCTGGGCTCCAGCCTCGGCGCGGTGGAACTTATAGTAGCGTACCATTACGTCTTCGACGCCCCCCAGGACAAGATAGTCTTCGACGTAGGCCATCAGGCTTACGCCCATAAGATACTTACCGGCCGCCGCGAGGCCTTCAGGACCCTCCGCAAGGCCGGCGGCATAAGCGGATTCCCCCGCAGGGACGAGAGTCCCTACGACAACTTCGGCACCGGGCACTCATCCACCTCCATCTCCGCGGCCCTAGGGCTCGCCGAAGCCGCCCGCATCGACGGCAGGAAGGAAAAGGTGGTGGCGCTCATCGGGGACGGCGCGCTGACCGGAGGCCTGGCCTTCGAAGGCCTGAACAATGCCGGCGCGGCTAAATCCGACATCCTCATCATCCTCAACGACAACAATATCTCCATCGACCGCAACCTGGGCGGGCTGCATAACTACCTGCTGCGCGTCACCACTTCCCAGCCCTACAACGCCTTCAAGGACAAGGTCTGGAACGTGCTGGGAGAGAGGGGCATACGCCACGTCATCCAGCGCTGGTGGAGGAGCCTGAAGTCCTGGCTGGTCAAGCGCACGGGCGGGGACCTTTTCGAGGCCCTGGGATTCCGTTATTTCGGGCCGGTGGACGGCAACGACATCGCGGCGGTGGTGAACGCCCTGCAGAGAATCAAGAACATCCCCGGGCCCCGCGTACTCCATGCCCACACCGTCAAGGGAAAGGGATTCGCAGCCTCCGAGGCCGACCCCTACACCTGGCACGCCCCCGGCAAGTTCGACCCCGAAACCGGCGAACGCATAAAGAAAGATACGGATATCGACAGATATCAGGATGTATTCGGAGAGGTGCTCTGCGAGCTGGCGGAGATGGATCCCAAGGTCGTGGGGATCACCCCTGCAATGGCCAGCGGATGCGGAATGCACCACTTCGCCGAGCGCTTCCCGGAGCGCTTCTTCGACGTAGGAATCGAAGAGGAGCACGCGGTAACCTTCTCGGCAGGCCTCGCCGCCGGAGGGATGAAGCCCTTCTGCAACATCTACTCCAGCTTCGCCCAGCGGGCATTCGACCAGATAGTCCACGACATCGCCCTGCAGAGGCTGAACGTCACCCTCTGCTTCGACCGTGCAGGTCTGGTGGGCGAGGACGGCGCCACCCATCACGGAGCCTTCGACATCTCGGCCCTGCGCCCCATACCCAATACCATCATCACCTCCCCCAAGGACGAAACCGAGCTCAAGCAGCTTATGTACACCGCCCTGAATACCGACCACGGTCCATTCATAATCAGATACCCGCGCGGTTGCGGAGAGGGTGTGGACTGGAGAGGAGCATCCTACGAAATCTTGCCTATGGGAAAGGCTGAGGAGATGAAAGAAGGCAGCGCCGTCGCCCTGGTATGCACAGGGCCCGTCACAAGCATGGCACTGCGTGTGGCCGAGAACCTCGGTCCTAAGGTAGGCGTGTACAACTTCCGCTTCATCAAACCCATCGACACCGGAATGCTGGACCGCATAGCCGGAAAATACAAGCACATCATTACTTTGGAGGACGGCAGCCTCACCGGCGGGCTCTATGGCGCAGTGGCGGAACACATCGCCAGCATGGCGGGTGCGCCGTCGCTGGAAGGCATAGGCATCCCCGATGAATTCATACGTCACGCCTCCGCCCCCGAGCAGCGAGCCATGTGCGGGCTGGACGAGGCTTCGCTTAAGGAGAGAATCTCCAAGTTCTTATAGTTACCATCCCTCCACCTGACTACCACCTTCTTACGTTCTCCTGGCATAAGGGAGAAATAATTGTCGGAATAATCCACGGGCAGGATTTCATCGCCGTTGTGGTCGGTAAGCTTTAACCTCACCATCAAGGCGGGGACATCGCCTTCGTTGCAGATAGTCGCTTCCATGGCCCTCCCGCCCAGTTTCTTCACAGTCTTCGACAACTTAGGTGAGGGCAAGCTGCGGAGTTCCCGCAAATCTGCAGAAGCGCCAAGGGTATAAGTATTATCCGAAAGGACCCGCCCATCCTTCGAGCAGAGGCTGAGCACCAGATGGTAGATGGATTCTCCGGAAGGCGCGTCGACGGAGATGCACTCCTGCGTGGAGTCTTCCGTAATGTTCAGCGCGGCCGATTTCTCGTAAAGAATCTTTCCGGCCATCGAACAGACCGTCAGCTTGGCGACGAGCTTTTCTTCGCCGCCGGCAGCAACCTCCCCTATGCTTACGACCTCGACCATCCTGCTAACGGGATTATACTGTATGTGGAGGGGTTCGCAGGCTTTTTTACAGCCAAAGAATCCTCCGGAAGGCTGGAAATAGTAATCGTAAGGGCAAAATACCAGGGACGGCCAGCAGGAGTGCGACATCCAGAGCAGAAGTCCCATCCTTCCTGCGGAATTGGCCGATTCGAATATCGCCCTGTAACCATTATAGTTCAGCCACTGAGCAAGCGCGGCGTATTCCTCTGCGCTCGTGCATTCCCCGAATGTGTCGGAAATCAGGGCATTGTAGGTGGTCGCTTTCTGGGCTCCGTCCCTCGTGAAATCGTGCTTTCCCCACATCTCCCCTTGAGGCCAGAGGTCCTCTGAGGGCATCATCTTACGAAGGCTCTCGATGACCGGGATATTTGGCATTCCGCGCTCGGAGTGCAATTTGCCGCTCTGGTCCGAGAAGTAGTACTCGACCGGCATTGCACGGTACGGGCCATGTCCGCTTACGATGCCGTCGGCCGAATTCGAAATATAGAGCATGCCGGGGTGCAATCGGGACACCACATCGCTCCGCAGGGCTTTGTCCAGCGATTCAGGAGGATTGCCCTCGTTCCGCCCGCAATAAAGGGCAAGGCAGGGATGCCGCCGTATGCGGGCCACCCAGTCCTTGGCATTCGAAAGGAACATGCCCTCATCGTCCGGATCCGGGCCGTCGGAGGGGTTCGCCAGCCAGAAGTCCTGCCAAACCATCACCCCGTAGCGGTCGCAGCTATCGTAGAACTCTTCGTCGCCGATCTGCCCTACCCAGTTCCGTATCATGTTGAAATGCATCTGGCGGTGGTAGTCGAGAGCTATGTCGTAATCCCGGGCTCCGAACATCAGGTTCTGCTCGGAGAAGCCCCAGTTACCACCCTGAGGGACAAACCTGCGGCCATTAATATACAGTTTCAATGCACCGTCGGCATCGTCCCAGGTTACCTCCCGTATTCCGGCTTTGAAATGTATGGAATCGGAAAGCACTCCATCTACCTTGACGGCGAATCCGGCATCGTACAGCGCAGCTTCGCCATATCCCACCGGCCACCAGAGGTCCATTCCGCGGTCCTTCAGCTGAGGGAAGTCGTCGGGAGAGAATGAAATCTCGCCACCGTCGGTAATATCCTTGCAGAAGGCGATATCGCCTATCCATCCCTCCAGTTGCACCTGCCCCTGCACAGCATCAAGGCCCTTCACAATTACAGACGGAGTAACGCTCGCCAGGCCATCGGGAGATATCTTCGACACCACAAGAGGGTCGCCCAATTCCACGGGGCCCTTCTCCACAAGGCGGACATCATTCCATATGCCGCAGTTGCGGCCGCGGACGGTGGTCATCCAGTCCCAGCCTATGCTTGCATGGAAGGTGGGATTGTCTGCACCAAGCACTCCCCCGTTATAGCCCGTCCACTGGGCGTTCTTTTCCTTGACCGCACCGGGATGGGCATTACACCTGACCTTCACGGCAAGGGCGTTGCGGCCGTCCTTGAGAACGGACCCCACATCGAAATGCCCGCGCATGAACGCACCCTCTATGCTGCCCAGCGCGACGCCGTTCAGCCAGACATCGGCTTTCCAGTTTATGCCGTCGAAATCCAGGAATGGACGGCGGCCATCGTCGTTCCGCTTGTAGTCGAATTCTTTGCGGTACCAGAAATCAGAATTGAAGAAGGAATCGGAAATCTGGCTCCAGTTGTCGCCAAATGCCGGGTCGGGCACGGCACCGGCCTTTATGTAATTGGCGAGGGTGGTTCCGGGGACGCTTGCCGGAAGCCAGTCCTGCGTATCGAACTCCGTAGAAGATACCAGCTCGCCATCGCCGGTGACTTCGGAGGCCCTTCGGACCTTCCAGTCACTCTCCGGTTTTTCTTTTTTGACCGGGCCCAGGACCTCTAGTTCCGTAAGGCAGAATCTGTCTCCCGACGCATTGTGCATGATCAGGCGGACATAACGCCAACGTCCGGGCCTGAAAGGCTTCCATTTCCGTCCGTCTTTGGATGTCTCTACAGTGTATCCGTCAGGCACATATACCCAGTGCGGCCGCACGGAATCGATCCTCCGGACCTCTCCAAGATCGACCATCACCCATTCATCCGTATTTCCCCCGCTCATCCAGGCACTTGTGAAATGAGCAGAAGGAAGGAGATTGCCCAAGGGCTGCCCGTCTTTAAAGAAATCCACGCTCTTCACCCTCCAGCGGCCTTCATGGGGAAATGTCAACTCTATGCGCAGCGCCCCTGTTTCCGAAACTTTGACCGGAACGGATACCTTGTTCTTGGGGCCGCCCCTGCCGCCGGCAAGCGCCTCCTGATATAGCACTTCCGCCTTGTCTGCCACCACGTCGTACCCATTGAAGCGCCATTCAATCCAACCGTCTTTCCCGGTGATTATGTTGCGGGAGTTGTCGTCTCCGTCCAGGGCGTTTTCCCTTTCAATCCTGTCCACAGGGCCCTCGGAAGACGATATTTCCAGGAAAGCAGGATCTCCCTGCAGATAAATGCCGTCCGTCAGCAACTGCGCCGTCAGGTTATAGTCGTAGTTCGAGGATGCGGTTGCCGTACGGTTCAAGGCAATATTTCCCGTTTGCACGGGATTACAAGCGGCCATCGCCGCAATCACCAGGGGAATGCAGAATCGTCTCATATGGATTAATACACACTACAATTAAAAAGCTTTATTCTGTGGCCCCGGCTGTTCCTTATGACAGCCTTACGGACTTGTTTTTCTCCGGGGACCAA
The DNA here is from genome assembly GCA_016287875.1 of Bacteroidales bacterium. Taxonomy (GTDB): domain Bacteria; phylum Bacteroidota; class Bacteroidia; order Bacteroidales; family UBA932; genus Cryptobacteroides. Next base: position 9,116 of record JAEEXQ010000019.1, read on the forward strand.
CCCGCCGCCCACAGGATTCACGGGATACGCGCCCAGCGCGGAGAAGATGTACCATGCGCTCATCTGCCCGCAGTCGTCGTTACCGCAAAGGCCGCCGGGTTCGTTCTTGTAGCACTCCCGGAATACTTCACGGATCTTCTCTGCCGCCTTGTCCTGCCTGCCTGCGAGCGTGTACAGATATATCACATGATGACAGGGTTCATTGCCGTGCGAATACTGTCCTATCAGTCCCGTAACATCGGAGGCCTCGCCGGTCATGCTGGCAGGCACGCTCACGCCGAACAAGGTGTCGAGGCGGGAAACGAAGGTCTCCCTCCCTCCCAGCAGGGATATCAAGTCGTCCGGGTCATGCAATACGTGCCACAGATAGTGCCAGGCATTGCCCTCGGTATAATCTCCCCCCTGATGCGATGCATGTGAGTATCTGTACGGCTCGAACGGTTCATGCCAGTTGCCGGATGAGTCCTTCCCGCGGAAGAAACCCGTCGCCCGGTCGAAAAGGTTGCGGTAGTTCTTCGAACGATGCAGGAAGAATTCCCGGTCGGCCTCCAGGCCGAGATATCCGGCAAGCTGCGCGGCGCACCAGTCATCGTAGCAGAATTCCAACGTACGCGACACCGATTCCACCTCTACCTTGTCGAACGGGAGGTATCCGTACTTATCGTATATGTCCCAGTCGGATTTTTGGTGATTGGTGGTCAGGGATGCCTTGACGGCCTTCCATGCGCGGACTGGATCAACGCCGGGCAATCCCTTCAGGCAGGCATCCACCACGGTAGGGACTGCATGGTTCGCTATCATGCAGTAATTGTCCTTACCGCAAAGGTCCCAGACGGGCAGATGTCCTCTTTGTTCCGCTTCGTCGAGCATGCTGTTCACTATGTCTGCCTCGATGTCAGGAGTGAGCAGGGTGCGCAAGGGATCCGCAGCGCGGAAAGTGTCCCATTGCGAGAATGTAGAGTAGCGCACGGGGGCTCCCTGGTCCGAGATCAGGTTCGGCTGCAGATAGAGGTGATACATCGAGGTATAGAAAGCAGTCTTGACGCTGTCGGGGGCCTCTATGCGTATGAGGGAGAACAGTTTCTCCCAACTTCTCCCCACCTCGCGGCGGACCCGGCCGAAGTTCCATCCGGGGACCTCGCCAAGATTGTTCCGGGCCCCTTTGGCAGAACTGTAGGACAGAGCTATCTTGACCTTAAGGTCTTTATCTGCCGGCCCGAAATCAAGCACATATGCAGGAGCGGCGTAAGATGGATCGAGGCAGAGGGTGTCCACACTGCGGACGGGCTGATCGAAGACCATCTCATACCAAAGGTCATAATCCACCCAGGACGATGCCGCTATCTTTCCGCGGAGCGTGTCGGAAGATGGCTGCGTACCTTCCCACAGCCGTATGCCGCCCCGCATCGAAGGGGTGGATGTCCTGTCGCGGAGCTGTATGTTCTGCAGGTTGACGAAGAGTTTCCTCCCGGAGCCGTCGAAGTGCATCGTATAGCAGGCGACGCGGGGCGAGCACGTAATCTCCACCCTTGCGCCGTTGTCCGGCAGGCTCACGCCATAGTAACCGGGAGATGCGGTTTCATCCCTCTTGACACTGGCATAATCCTGCCCGTGAGAATCCGAAAAAGGCATTATAAGTATATTGCACAGAGACGGGACTCCCGTACCGCTCAGGCGGTTCTGGGTAAAGCCGAGGATGAGGGAATCGGACCAATTGTATCCGCTGCAGTATTTCCAAAGATAGTTCCCGGTATGAGGACCCGGCTGCACCATACCCAACGGGCATGATGCAGCAGGCGAAGTGTGACCGGTGTAATCGGTCCCGATGAAAGGGTCCGCGTAGCGCCCCCGGTCAGGAACACAGGACGCGAGCAGAAGCAATAATGCGAGTCTAGTCGTAATGTTGGCCATAAGCGAAACCCTTGTAATCTGTTCCGACATATGAAGAGGTCGTATAGGTGGCCGTCCAGCCACTGCGCATATGATGCGTCGCGGTAATGGTGAACGGTGTTCCGAAATTGACGGACGAATACCATATCTGGTCGATCGTTTCTTCCGCATCTCCGTACGTACCTTTGATTTGGTTGAACACATATGAAGCGGTGGCAGCATCTTTTATGGAAGCAGACACCCGAGTCATGTTGGTGGTAGTGCCTCCGTAAGTAAGCTGCACGGTCCAATAATCCTCCGAGTCGTTCGAAGATCCGGCATCCAGTATCCTTACGACGAACTTATTCTTCACCGAATCGTCCCAATTGTATTCCTTGTAACCTCGGTCACCGTCGTGCCACACTTGACCCCAATAATCGTTTTTGTTGTAAGTCTGTTTTCCGTTATATACGCGCATCTGGAATCCGGCGGATTCCTTGGTGACCTTGTTGTACTCGGCCACTATGTCGTTAGTTCCGAAGGTAAGCACTCCGTATCCCGCAGCGCTGCCGGTCGGGGAGCAGATATCCGCATCCCACCAGTATCCCGACATGCTCTGCATCGTATGCTCGTAGATGCTCCGTCCGCTTCTGGCAGACCAGCCGGCATAGAGGTTATTCTTAATGGAATGGGTGTGGCCGGAAAGCACGTGGACATTGTAGAAGTTACTCCTCAGGGTGCCCATAACCGCGTTCTGGGTTCCGCTGTCGCCGCCGGAAGAAACGTTCAGTGGCGCATGGCAGCAGAATATCACCTGCTTGGAATTGTGGCCGCTGACCTTCGCCACATCTGCCTGCAGCCAGGCTACCTGGGCGCTGGTGAATCCTTCGCTGTAAGTAACCGTATACGTCCCGTTGCTTCCGCTCCGGGAGCCGCTGCTTAGGATGTTGTCCATTACGATTACATGCGCATTGCCTATGTCGAACGAATAATTCGTGGGGCCGAAATGGTTGACGAAACAATTCTCGCGCTCATAATCAGTGCTGCCGGAGGCATCGTGGTCGTGGTTGCCTATCACGTAGAACACGGGGACGGTGCCGCCGGATGTGTTCGTAAGGTTGCAGAATTTGCTGCGGACATCGTCGGCCATGCTCATATCGTCCCAGAGCTGGTCGCCAAGGGCTATGCCTATCACCTCTCCCGCAGAACCGCCGTCCCCCACAGGGATTCCAGTTCCAAGTGCGGTAACCGTAGCCTGGACGTCGGCCATTGTCGTATTGAATCTGGACAGGTTCGAAGAATTCTGCACGTGGGCATCGGACAGGGCCAATATCGTAAAGCGGGCGGGGGCTCCTCCCTGACGGGCAGTCAGGGTAAAATCCTTGCGGACCAATCCCGAAGAAGGAATGGAGATGGGGTAAAAGAAAGCCGGACGTCCGTCGGGTCCGATGGGAATTTCGTATGCGGCAGGGATGGTCACGTTCACGGTCCTGGCGGCAGCATTTGCCGTAATCTCATACAAACCCTCGGAATTGGTGGATACGCATGAGTATCCGTCCGACACTGTCACGCCGGCGATTCCGTTACCGTGGCTGTCTTTGACGAAACCAAACAGATTGGTGGAGGGAGACAATAGAACATCCCCATAATCTTCCAGCACCGAGGGGGAGGTGGCGCTTGTCTCCTTGTTCGGATAATTCCTGACCGGACGGATGTTGAGGCCGAAGTACATCTCGGTTGACGGGTTGCTGTTCCTGCCGTAGTTTATGCCGCCGCCTGTCATTTCCAGCCGGAGGGCGTTATTGACCAGGGCGGAAAAATCCGGCGTGGCACGTATACGGCTGTCGCTCCAGTAGAAGCCCCTGTTCCCCTGATAGCCTCGCCCTGTGCCGTAGAAGCCTCCGAAGGGAAAGAATACCGTGTTGGCATCCTTGGTGAACGTGCGTCCTTTTATGCTGCAGCCGGTGTTGTAGTAGTCGGCGGTGATTATTTCGGTGGTGAGCCCCGAAGCGGTCACGGTCTCGTCCGCATCGGCATCGATACTGATGCTGCTGCCCGTCAACGAGAGCAGTTCTTCGATAGCAGGCATACGCCAGGCACTGCCCCAGCGTACCCTGGCGGGGTCGTATTTGGAGCCGGATATCTTCTGCAGCTTGAGGACTCCGTTTTCATTGCCGTCGGTCACGGCATATGTGAAGAATTTTCCTATCTGGGTGGAAGGGAAGTTCTCGTAACTGCCCACGGTGTGGGAACCGTCGTAGATCCAATCGGTGGAAGAGAACTCCGTCCTGGGCGCAATCTCGCCCCACATGAAGAAGTCGCCGTAAAGGTCATCTGCGGAAGGAGATGCGGCCGTCACCTTGGCCCCCAGGTTGAACGGTGCCCAGGCCGGGGAGACCATCGTAGTATAGCGATAGTCGCCCAGATTATCGTATTTATTGCAGAAATCCCCGTCAGGGTCCTTTTCCATGGTAACTTGGATGGCACCCAGGGAAATGGCATCTTCGGGGAGTGGACGGTCGATAAGCTCCAGGCCGCTTAAATCAACGGTGCCGACATTCCCGGCGAACGCACTTAGGGAGGTTCCGATGGTAGCGCCGTTCGATTTGGTCTTATCTGCATTGAAGAAGGTCACGATAACGCCCTTGGGCTTCTCGTTTATGTAGTTGCCATATTGGGTGGCAGGGATGGCAAGGTAGCAGACATCTCCGGAGGAAGATGCGCTACCGAGGTCGATTTCATACACGTCGTTGAAATGCCCGTCGTAGATTATGCTGGTCGAAGAAGGTGTCACCTTCCAGTTCGCGGTGGTGCAGTATTCGACATAACGGACTCCGGCAGGAAGCCTGAAACGCACGAAATACGAAAGGCGCGTAGCGGACCCGAAGTTGAATTGCGGTGAGCTTCCTGTGCCGTTGGCAACTATGTAACTATAGTCGCCTATATCGGCCAATTCGCCGCTTTGGTTGTCGTAATTGCAACGGATGGCGCCTATGGTTTCGATGCCATGGTTGCCGAATACCGCAGTCCAAACCGTGCCCGCATCGACATCGAGATTGCTCATATCTGCCGAAAAACTGGCAGTAGATGTGCCGGCGCCGGAAACCAGGTCGAAACGGGCACAGTCTCCGCTCTGAGTGAGTGCGTAGAAAAAGTCACCGTCTTGCCATACGGAAGAAAGTCCGGACGACAGCCCGACAGGATCGATTTCGCTGTACAGGAGTTTTGTCTCGTGTTTAGGAGTGAGGGTAGCTTTAGCATAGATGATGTGCGGATCTCCGTGGTCCTGATTCTGCACTATTTCTTTTGCGCAAGACGAAGTGATGATTACTAGGGTTGCCAACAGGCAGCCTGGCAGTTGGTTTGGTTTCATTAGTGTTCTGGTTTCTCTTTCAACTATTTACACGAAACAGTAAAAATCCCCTTTTTTTTATTGTAAATTTCAGGGAAAAACAAAGTGTACGTGTATTCAAAGTATGAGATTAACCACACATTTGCTAATCCTGATTACCTCGCTTTCCCTGATTTCGGCATGCACCCGGGAGGAGATTGTTCCTGTTCCCGGCGCAGAAGTGAGCATCAGCGCCACCGCAACACTGCCCGAGTACCGCACCAAGATGGTGTATGAAGACGGTTATCCGGATTCTCCGGGCATCAAAGCCGGCTGGAAAACCGGCGACACTTTTCTTGCCCTTGAAATTAACGGAAACACCATAACGCCCGTCACGTTTACCGCGACGGCTTCTGCCGACATCAAGGCCAGTTTCACATCTTCGGGAGCTGTCGAAGCAAACAACTCCACCAAGTGGGTGGCGGTCCTGGGTAAAGGCGCCGGCTTCGACGGCGGGGCCATCTCTTGCTCTTACGGCAGCCAGGACGGTTCCCTCGCAGGCCTCGAGAAATGCGATTACATGGTCGCAACCTCTACGGGAGACACCCCGGATTTCGATTATGCTAACGGCAAGCATCTTACATATCTGCTGAGGATCAAGATGCCCGCAGGTGTGGGTGCGATGGAGTTCAACACCTGGGCAGACGGCCCCGAATGGGTGATCGGAAGCGACGGTTCGACAAAGTCCTGCACGCCGGATTACCGTCCCAAGGCCGCGAAGACTTTCCAGGTCGCGAAGGAAACCGCCGAAGGCGATTACGTGTATCTTGCAGTTCCGGCCGTGGACTATTCCGATGCCGGACTTATAGTGACAGCCTTTAACGAGGCCGGCACCCGGTCCCAGGGCAAAGTTCTCAGCGCCGACCTGTCTGCCAAAGGCGGCAAAGTGGCTTCTCTCGAATTCGGCAGCCTGATGGACCGCCCTCTCCCCGGCGACGCAGTGAATTTCATGGCGAAACTCTCTAGTTCCCTGCAATACGCCGGCAATACGTCCTGGGACGGATTGAAGGACCAATATACTTTCTCCTGCTCACCTTACTGGGCCCCGTTCAACGTCGGTGCCAAAGCCGCCCCGGCTACGGCCGAGGAGGTATATGGCTCTTACTTCGCATGGGGAGAAACCGAGCAGAGGGATGTTTACAGCCACGAATCCTACAAGTACGACGGCAAAGACGAGGCCCTGGGCTATGTCAGGACCCATGCCGGGCATAAGGATATCTGCGTCGACCTGCACGTTATCTCAGGTACCAAATATGATGTCGCCCGCGTGAAGTGGGGAAGTGCCTGGAGGATGCCCTTCATCGAAGAGATGATGAGTTTCGTGGGCAGCAACGGCAACTTCACCTGCACTTCCGGCCAGTCCTCATCTACCGACAACTTGTTCAGGACGGTGGATGTATCGTCATACAACGGGGTAACGGTGAACGGAAGGACCTTCAGCAGGAACGGAAAAACCGTTTTCTTCCCCTTCGCAGGCCGGTATTACTACACCTCCGGCGGCAACGCCTCCGAGCCTTCCATGGTTGGCAAGGCCGGCTTCTATTTCGGCGGCGTGCACAACATTACCCCCGGCAGGAACGAGGCTTACCGCCTATATGTAAGGAATTCCTTGGTCGACCTCCTTTCGGAGGGTTGCGAATATGCTTTCTGCGTAAGGCCCGTGCTCGCCCAGGATACGGATGAGAACCCGGTAGTAACGGCCGGCGGCCATGTCCTCGATTCCGTTACCGGGAAGGGTATTGCCGGAGTAACGGTTTCCGATGGCTATTCCTGCTGCACCACCGATTCGGAAGGTGCGTACAGCATGGAAGCGAATCCCGCAGCCCGCTATATTACCATAACAGTTCCTTCGGCTTACGAAATTCCTCTGGGCTCCGACGGGCGTCCCGCTTTCTATAAGCTCGTGAACTTCGCAGGACACACCGAAGTGGAAGCGGACTTCTCGCTGACACCGCGTCCGGCCCCCGTGACACGTTTCACCTTGATTACGGTTGCCGATGTCCATGTCCAGAACAACGACCATCTTGAGCTTTTCACCAACGGCCCCATCGCCGACATACAGCAGACGGTAGATAAACTCGGGACCGGCAGCGGACCGGTGATCGGCATAGCCCTTGGCGACCAGCTTACCGACAACCTGGCTATATCTTCCTCGGTACGGGAGGTCTATACCAGCATCCATACTGCCGGCGGCACGATGCCTTTCTTCTACGTCATTGGCAATCACGACCACGAAAGTGTCGAGAACGGCACCGACGACCAGAGTACGGATAGCTTCCTGAACAATTTCGGACCCACGGACTATTCCTTCGACATAGGAGACGCCCATGTAATAGTGGTAGATGATATCGATTTCAACGGGAACACGGAAGGCGGAAGCGGTGGCTACAACCACATCAAGTACAGGGAAGGCCTGACGGGAGAAAAGCTTCATTGGCTGAGGGAGGATATAGCCCATGTGGAAAACAAAGCAGGCAAGGTGGTCCTATTGTGCACCCACGCTCCTCTGACCAATTGCATGAATGCGGACGAGGCCAAGCTGGAACTGCGCGCTTTCAAAGAAGCCCACATCTACTCCGGGCATCTGCACAATCTCAAGAACTACACGCACAGCACCTACAAGACTCAGAACGGACGTCCCATTATCGAGCATGGCCTGCAGTCGCTCAGCGGCCAGATCTGGCGTGCCGACGTATCTGCGAACGGAAGTCCTGCAGGATACGGAGTACATACCTACGACGGAGCAACCCTTTACTGGGGATACAACAAGACTTGGAAGGAGAGCGAGGATTTCCAGATCCGCGTGTACAGCGGCGATGACAGCTATTCCGGCTACAAGTGGGACGATGCCTACAGCGGGAAGTTCCTTGCCCGCGTCTGGGACGGCGACGATCCCGAGACAGCGGCTGCCGACGAGACCTGGACCCTCAACTTCGTACACGACGGGCAAACCGTGCCGATGACACGCGTAAGAAGCGCGCTCGTAGACCAATGCGGAGATTCCTTCTACTATGAGGTGCTCCATGCGCCTTTCGGCAACTGGGTGAGGACCTCCTACACTTGGTGGGTGATCGATGCTCCCGGCGGAGATCCGGCCGCAGTAAAGAACTGGAAGATTACCGCCACCCACAAACTCCCCGGAGGAGAAAAGACTTATTACACAGATGTCCTGTCGAGGGATTATACCGGTTACGGACTTGACAGCCACTTCCTTTGGAACAACGGCGGTCCCGGTCCCGGACCTGATCCCGGCCCGGGCGCCGAGTCTCCTTCTCTTGGCGAAGACACATCGGTGTCGTTTTAATGATTAATAACATAAAACCATATGATTATGAAAAAGAAAAGCATTCTGATTTTAGTCGCAGTGTTGGCCACTGTTTCACTGGCATCCTGCGGAAAGAAACCTAATGACGATCCTAAACCGGGTCCGGGTCCTGATCCCGGAACCGAGATTACTTCGAATAATGCCGCACCCGCCGGTTTTGTTGATGACGGCCCCATGGTCTGGGACGAGTAAAAAGGAGGTTCGCCATGAAACTATTCAGAATAACACTGATATGCGCAGCCGCCATTTTCATGCTCGGATGCACTAAAGAAACCATGGATGTTTCCCCCGTATCGTCGGAACTTGACGGAGCGGAGGTCACTGCCACCGCAATAGCCCACGGGGCTTTTGTCGCTACCAAAGCCGATTACACCGACAGCTATTCCGATGTCGAAAGCATTACCGACATCGTGGCCGGCGCTTGGAAGAGCGGCGACAGTTTCGTCGCCCTCGAGATAAACGGCTCTACCATTACAGCCGTAACGTTCACCACTACCGGCACCGGCAAAAGTGCGGAGTTCAAGGCCGCCGGGGCCGTGGCGCCCGACGACAACACCCAGTGGGTGGCCGTCAACGGCAAGGCCAAGGTCGAAAACGATATGATAGTCTGCACTTACGACGGTCAGGACGGAACCATAGGTAATGTGGGCAATTACGACTATGTGGTTGCCAAGGCCCAAGGCAAGGCCCCCGTCTTCGACTTCTCGTCCCGCGAATCCAAGCCCCTTACCTTCCTGATGAGGCTGCTTCTGCCTGCAGGAATCAAGGACATCGAGTTCAATACGGGTAAGGAGCACAATGGCGGTTGGGATGTCAACTCTGCCGGCAAGGCTACGGGTACCGTTTCTTCTACCGAAAAGGAAGCCGTGAAGATGCTCAGCATGCCTGCAGTTTCCACGGCAAAGCAGATAGCTTATCTTGCTGTACCTGCCATCGACCTGATGAACTCCTCCGACAACCGTGTCGCCGGACTCATCGTCACGATCCTGTCGGCCGACAAGCGCAAATCCCAGGGTAAAGTCACTTCCATGAACCTGGCCCCTAAGGGTGGCCATGCAGGCACCTTCGACATGAGCGACCTTGAACTCATGGCCCGTCCTCTCGCAAGCGAAGCCATCAAGCTCGGAACTGTTTCTTATAACGGAAAGGATTATCCCCTCGGCAGCTGGGCACCCTTCAACGTGGGTGGCGATGTTCCCACATCGGACGAGGCTATCGCCGGCAATCTCTATTCCTGGGGCGAGACCGAACCTAAGGTCTCTTTCAGCAAGAACAATTACAGATGGTTCAACGGTTCGTCCTACAACACCCAGCTCGGTTACAAGTACATCGGAGCCGCCGAGGGAGTGCCCCCCTTCATCGAGTATTGGGCAGCTGGCGGCAAAGGTGGTCAGCACGGCCCCGGAACCTACTACGATATCGGAGGCACCAAGTTCGATGTTGCGCGCGTGAAGTGGGGCAGCGAATGGAGAATGCCCTCCAATGAAGTCAGTACCAACATACTGAAGGACGGCACCAACCTCTTGCTTACCAACGGAATCGACACCGAGAACAAGGTTATCATCGACGAGTATGACCCCGGTGCATACACCAACAGCTCCAATTATACCTCCACCAAGTACGGAGCGGTGACCATCAAGGCCAATGGTGCGGAACTCTCGCTCTACCGCTGCTCCTATACCGATAACGGCAGCTTTACCAACAGCGGCACAAAGAGCCGTTACTGGACATCAACTACGGACTACGGCAACATCATCTACGACCCGAACAGCGGTAATTATTGGAACCGCGCATGCCAGATGCGCATCGACGCCGGCGAAAACTACATGAACAACAAGAGCTGGATCTGGGACGGCCTCCGTGTCCGTGCAGTATTGAATGAATAAGCGTTTTACCTTTATAACTTTTGTGCTCCTTTCGTTCCTGGCGAGCCTGAACCTGACGGCCGCTCCGAGATACGAAAGGAGCATAAATGATGAATGGGCGTTCCGCAAAGAGGGGGATGCCCGGTGCAGCACGGTTTCATTTCCCCATACCTGGAATGCCATTGACTGCCAGGACGATACGCCGGGTTACTGGAGAGGCGCCGCATGGTATACGAAAACCATAAGCATAAACGACAGTACCGAGGGAATGAAAGTATATGCCAGGTTCGAGGGCGCCGGCCAGGATGTGGACCTGTATGTGAACGGGGAGCACGCCGGCAATCACAAAGGCGGATACACGGCATTCATCTTCGACATCAGCACGCTGATACGCAAAGGCCTCAACGAGTTCAGGATACGTGTCGACAACTCCCACGACGAAGGCATCCCTCCCATATCGGCGGATTACACTTTCTTCGGAGGAATCTACCGCGACGTCTCGCTAGTGTTCGTGCCGGAGAACCATATCAGCGTCGATCATTTTGCAAGCGACGGAGTCTATATTTCCACACCGGAAGTATCGCCATCCTCCGCCCTCGTAAAAACCGAGGTCCATCTGACCCTGGCCCGTCCCGGGAAAGCGATGGTGCTGGAGCAGATCGTCTTCTCGCCGGACGGGGAGCAGGTCGCTTCTGTCCGCAAACGCTTGCGCAAGGATGCCTCGGGTGCGGACCTGACGGTATCTGCCGGATTCCATATCGGCAATCCCAGCCTGTGGGACGTGGATTCGCCGAAGATGTATTCTGTCGTGACCCGCCTGCTGGACTCCCGCGGAGAAGTCGTGGATTCGCAGAGGAACACTTTCGGCATCCGTTCGTTCAGTTTCGATGCCGGGAAGGGATTCTTCCTGAACGGAAGGCCCCTGAAATTGATGGGGACCAACCGCCATCAGGATTTCAAGGACCTCGGGAACGCCCTCCCGGACGAGATGCATCTGCGGGACGTACGCCTGCTCTCAGACATGGGCGGGAACTTCCTGCGCATAGCACATTACCCCCAGGACCCCCTGGTATATTCGGAATGCGACAGGCTGGGGATTCTGAATTCCATAGAAATCCCCATTATCAACCGTCTCGGCACATCTCCCGAATTCCCGGCCAACTGCGTCAACATGGCCCTCGAGATGGTATACCAGGCATATAATCACCCTTCCACCATCATCTGGGCCTACATGAACGAGGTCCTCATCTATTCGCCATGGAAGGAGGGGGCTTTCACCAAAGAAGAATACTTCCGGGACTTGTGCGACTGCGCTTCGGGGATAGATTCGGCCATCAAGGCCGCGGATCCCCTGCGCCCTACGATGATACCTTGCCACAGTTATCCCGAACGATACAAGGAAAGCGGCATTACGGATATTCCCGACATACTGGGATTCAACCTCTACAACGGCTGGTATTCAGGGGAACTGGACTCCTTCGGGCCCGAACTGGACAGGCTGCACGCAATGTTCCCCGGGAAATCCCTGTTCCTTACGGAATATGGTGCCGACGCCGATTCCAGATTGCACAGTTTCGAAGCGGAATGCTTCGACTACACCTGCGACTATGCCCTCAAGTTCCACAAGGCCTATATTCCGGTAATTCTTGAAAAAGAATACCTCGCAGGCTCCACGGTTTGGAACATCAACGATTTCTATTCCGAAGGCAGGGCGTTCGCCGTCCCCCACGTGAACTGCAAGGGGCTCACCACCCTCGAAAGGACACCCAAAGACAGTTACTGGCTGTACAAAGCCCTGCTGGGGAAAGGGCCGTTCCTCAGGATAGGAGGCTCCGACTGGAAGATACGTGGCGGGCAGGCCTCCGGAAGCACCTGCGTGCAACCCGTGGAAGTGTTTGCTTCGGGCACCGAGGTCGGGCTCTGCCTGAACGGAGAATTCCTCGGCACCAAGGCGGTAAGAGATGGCTCCGCGATTTTCTCCGTACCGTTCCGCGACGGAGAGAACGTGCTTGAGGCCAAAGGGTCGGATGGCGCGTCCGACCTGCAGAGGGTGGATTTCCGTCTGGTGCCGGAAGACATGTCCGCATTCAAGGAAATCAACGTCATGCTGGGTTCCCGCAGATTCTTCGAGGACCGTGCGGGCGGGCAGATCTGGATTCCCGAGCAAGAGTACCGCCCGGGTTCCTGGGGATATGTGGGCGGAGAGATAATGCGCCAGCGCCGCAGCGCCGGCCCCCGACCTGCCTTCGAGGCCGATATAGCGGGCACCGACAAAGACCCCATCTTCCAGACCCAGCGCGCAGGACTGGATGCTTTCAAGGCGGACGTGCCCGACGGACGATATTTCGTATATCTGTACTTCGCTGAGCTGACGGGGCCCTACCGCGGTAAACCCATGCCCTACAACCTCGGCAACGATGCCCTCAGCGGCACCGACACCGAGCGGGTCTTCGATGTCGCCATAAACGGGGCTACGGTGGTGAAGGATTTCGACATCCACAGAGAATACGGATATAACACCGCCGTGGTGTTGAGATTTGCCGTGGACGTCAGCGGAGGGAAAGGAATCAGCGTGGATTTCGCACCCACCAAAGGCATCAGCGTGCTGAATGCGATAAGGATACTCAAGATTTCGGCGGGTGCTCCCGAGAAGCCGGCGGACCGGGGACCGATGACCTTCGACGACGACCTGGTGTGCATAATCTCCGACCTGCACGTCCGGCCGGGGAAGTACCAGCAAGAGCACTTGGAACGGACCATCAAGGAGATTCTCGAACTCAGGCCCAGGCCCCGCAATGTCATCTGCCTGGGCGACATAGCCTATCTTACCGGAAAAGCGGAAGAATATGCTGTAGCAAAGGCGCTTCTGTCCCAGCTGGAAGATGCCGGGATGACACTTACGATGACCGTGGGGAACCACGACAGGCGGGATGCCTTTGCCGCCGCCTTCCCCGAAAAAGCCGCCGCATCCGAGCTGGGGCACCGTTTCGTATATACCGTGCGCACCCCGAAGGCGGATTTCATCCTCCTGGACTCACTGATAGAAAGCGAAGACCCCGAAACCTGGATCACCCCGGGAGAAATCGATGAGCAGCAGAAGGCCTGGCTTGCCGGGAAACTGAAAGAATACACCGATAAACCGGTGTTCGTGATGGCCCATCATCCCATGGGTGAAGTCAAGCTGCAGAAGATACTGTACGAATGCCCCAGTTGCTGCGGATACATCTACGGGCACGAGCATATGTGGATCACCGATTGGACCCACAACCGCTACAAGGGCCTGTACATGCTACGCAACCTGTCGGTTCCTTCGACAGGCCATTGGGGAGACATTGGCTATACCCTTCTCAGGCTCGAAGAAGACAGGGCGGTCGCAACATACTGCCAGTGGGGATTCTTCTTCCCCAGGCCGCTGAAAGACGGGGAAACCCGTCCGGCACTGTGGGATGAGATCGAGCGTGACCACAAAAACGCCACGTGCATTTTCCCTTACCCGGCATCGGCTCAAGCACGTAAGAAATAAAGCGTTATTTCAGGGATAAATATACAAAGGGTGTATTTTTCTTGTATGAAAAAAGATTTGATACTTTGTATTATAGTGTTCTGCGCCGCCTGCATCACGGCCGGAGCACAGACGGACAGGATGTCCTTGGAAGAAAAAGCGAAATGCGTCGTAGGGTGGAAAAGAGAGTTTTTCCCCGATACAAATAAAGGTGTCTGCGCCAGGACCGTACCCTTCCCCGAGTACGGCATCCCGACCATAGCCCTTGCCGACGGCACTTCCGGCCTGCGTTTGAGCCGCAGGGAGTCCGACAGGTCCACGGCTTTCCCAGCCAACATCGCCCTCGCTTCGTCGTGGGACACGGCCCTGTCCCGCGAGGTAGGCGCCGCTGCGGGATACGAAGCCCGCGGATACAATATCAACGTGCTGCTGGCACCGGGCGTGAACATCATGCGCAATCCTCTTTGCGGCAGGAACTTCGAATACTTTTCGGAGGATCCCGTAATTACCGGCAAGATGGGGGCCGCATATGTAGCCGGCGTGCAGTCCAACGGGGTTGCCACATCGGTGAAACACTTCTCCTGCAATAATCAGGAAACGAACAGGTCCCACGTCAACACCATGGTGAGCGAGAGGGCCCTGAGGGAGATATATCTGCGCGGTTTCGAAATTTGCGTCAAGGAATCGTCCCCCTGGACCGTGATGACCTCTTATAACGACCTGAACGGCGTCCCCATGCAGGAGAACTGGCGGGTGATTAGCGGCATACTCCGCAACGAATGGGGCTTCGACGGCCTCTGCATGACCGACTGGAGCATCTCCAAGCACAATACCGCCGCCCAGCTTCATGCGGGTAACGACCTTTATATGCCCGGATGCGACGACCAGGTGGAAGACATAATCAAAGGAGTCAATGACGGCACCATCGACATCGAAGACCTGAACCGGGCCTGCCGGAACGTGGTGAAACTTGGCCAGAGATGCTATTTCACCACTCCGGGCCAGGCGCCCGACCTCAACCTCGGAGCAGCCGTTTCCAGGAAGGCGGCATGCGAAAGCGCGGTGCTGCTGGAGAACAGGGGCATGCTTCCCCTGCCTGCCGGCGGATCTGCCGCGGTTTTCGGAGTGCGCTCCTACGACCTGGTCGCCACCGGTAATGGTTCGGCATACGTCACCTGCGCCCACATCTCCCAGATCAACGAAGCCCTCAAAGAGGCCGGGACCGCAGTCGACGCCAAGTTGGAGGATCTCTACAAGAAGTACGTGAGTTTCGCGCGCGCCGACTTCGACTACAACGAGAAATCCGACATCTCGATAGGCAAGCCCCTGCTTCCGGAGCTGGAAATCTCCCGCAAGCTGGTTGAAGCCGCTGCGGAAAGCAACGACTACGCCCTCATCACCCTCGGCAGGACTTCCAATGAAGGCGAAGACAGGGTACTGGAAGGCGACTACTACCTCAATGACACGGAAAAGAATCTCATAAAGGATGTCTGCGAGCTCTTCCATGCCAAAGGCAAGAAGGTCGTGGTGGTGCTCAACATCTGCGGTATCATAGAAATGCAGTCCTGGAAGGATATGCCCGATGCGATACTCAATGCTTGGCTTCCCGGGCAGGAAGGCGGCGCAGCAATCTGCGACCTGCTGAGCGGAAGGAAGAATCCCTGCGGAAAGCTTGCCGTAAGCATTCCCGTGGATTATTTCGACCTCCCCTCGGCCTATGACTTCCCCTACGACCAGCCCAAGCAAGGCAGAAACCGCGACTTTACCGAGTACAAGGAGGGCATCTATGTCGGTTACAGGTATTTCTGCACCAAGGACCTCAAGCTGTCCTACCCCTTCGGATACGGGCTCAGCTACACCACCTTCGACTATTCGGGCCTCCGAGTAAAGGCTGGCTCCAGCAAGGTGAGCGTATCCGTCACCGTCACCAATTCCGGTTCAGTAGCAGGCAAGGAAGCCGTAGGCGTATATGTTTCGGCACCGGCCGGAGGCCTGGACAAACCCGCTTGGGAGCTTAAGGCCTTTGCCAAGACCGGAGAGCTGCAACCCGGCGAATCGGAAACGGTCCGAATGGAGATTCCCGCCTCGTGGCTGGCTTCGTACGACGAGGCCGCCGCGACATGGAAGAGGGCCAGAGGCAAATACAAACTACGCATCGGCCCGGATGTGACTTCGCCCGCGATAGTATCTGGATTCAACGGAAAATGATTATCTTTGAAAACTAATGGCCGATAACGAAATACTTGAGAGAATGCGGGAAATCACCCTTGCCATAAAGGCAGGGAGCGAGGGCGTATTCAGATCGGTATATCGTGCGGAATTCAACAACCTGGTGCACTTCGTGAACAGTTACACGCGGAACCGCCTGGATTCCGAAGACCTGGTTCAGGAAACCATGCTGGCCATATGGAAAAACCGGGAATCCCTGGACCCTGAAAGAAACTTCCGTTCTTATTTATATACTATCGCGCGCAATAAGTCGCTGAACTATCTGAGGGACAACGCCAATCACCTGAAGAGCAGCTCTCTGCAGGAATCGGAGACCCTCATCAACTCACTGGCCCTGAGCTCCCCTTCGGTGGAAGAAGAGATCAACGCACTCGATCTGCAGTCTTTTATCGACAGGGTGTATCTGTCGCTCCCCGAGAAAGTGGTGAACACTTTCCGCATGAGCAGGCAGGACGGGTTCACTTACAACGAGATCGCCGAGAAGCTCGGCATCACGGTAAAGGTTGTCGAGTACCATATAAGCATCACGCTTAAGGCGCTACGGCTCAAATTAGGTTCAAGTTACAATAACAACGCGGTTCAGACCGTCAGAAAATAATGGACGACAAGTTATTACGCAGATATATAATGGAAAAGGCCAGCAGGAAGGAGCGGCGCGAGGTCGTATCCTGGATCAACGAGTCGCAGGACAACCTCGAACGCTTCGCGACCATGAAGGCGGAGCATGTCTTCTCCGGCTTCCCGGATACCATAGTCCCCGAGAAACGCCCGATACGTCCTATACTGGTACATATGGCAGCGGCTCTTTCGATCCCGCTCCTCGCCGGGGCGATATGGCTCCTGCTTTCCCGCAACGAAGCCAGGGAGCAGTACGCCGACGCCTCCAGGCAGGTGGAGATACTCAAGAGCCAGAACTCAGGCGACGTAACATACATCGCCAACCCCGGAACCAAAAGCCTGGTAATTCTTCCGGACAGTTCGGTAGTGCGCCTGAACGGTGCATCCAAGCTGGTAGTGCCTTCGCGTTTTGCCGCCGGCTCCAGGGAGCTCTTCCTTTCGGGAGAGGGATACTTCGACATCCGCCACCACGAAGACTGGCCGATGAACATCCATACCTCCAAGGGCGTGGTCGTCAAGGTGCTCGGAACCACCTTCGACCTCTCCGCCTATGATAACGACGACAACATAAAGCTCACGCTCATCGAAGGCAAGGTCGTGGTCCGCGAAGAGAAGACCGGCTCCGAACATGAGGTGCGTCCCAACCAGCAGATAAGCATAGCCTCCCGCACCGGCGAGCTGGACAAGCCTCTGCCCAGGCCGGTGATCAAGCGCGCCAACATCCAGCAGAACACGGGATGGGTAAATGGCGAACTCATTTTCAACAACACCGCCATGCCCGAGATAGTTAAACAACTCGAACGCTGGTATGGCGTACACGTGCATATCGTCGACAAAGAAATCCTGGATTACCACCTTACCGCCACATTCACGACGGAATCCATCACAAGGGTGCTGGACCTCATAAAGTTCTCCTCCATGCTCCAGTACGAGATTAACGGCACCGATGTCTATATAAGGAAGATCTAATCAAAAAGTTTTGATTTTTTTTTGGAGAATCACAAATAATCTCTATCTTTGCAGTCCTTTTGAAGAAAGGCTTGACATACTGCCGATGTAGCTCAGCTGGCCAGAGCACGTGATTTGTAATCTCGGGGTCGACGGTTCGAATCCGCCCATCGGCTCATCTGGTGCTGATATACAAAGGCATACACAACTTGGGAGGATCGCATAGCGGCAATTGCGGCGGACTGTAAATCCGCTCCTTCGGGTTCGGTGGTTCGAGTCCACCTCCTCCCACAAACACTAGAGCGGAAGCTGAGTCTTCGCTCCCTGAATAGCGGGGTTCGTATAATGGCTATTATGCCAGCCTTCCAAGCTGGAAATGGGAGTTCGATTCTCCTACCCCGCTCAAATATGAAAAGCCGATGTAGCTCAGGGGTAGAGCGCATCCTTGGTAAGGATGAGGTCATGAGTTCAAATCCCATCATCGGCTCTTTTTTTGATAACTTTTATATCATAATATTATGGCAAAAGAAACATTCGTAAGAACCAAACCGCATGTCAACATCGGTACTATCGGCCACGTTGACCACGGCAAGACCACCCTTACCGCTGCTATCACCAAGGTGCTCGCAGCCCGCGTAAAGGGTAACGAAGGCAAGATCAAGTCCTTCGACCAGATCGACAACGCTCCCGAAGAGAAAGAGCGTGGTATTACCATCAACACCGCTCACGTTGAGTACGAGACCGAGACCCGTCACTATGCACACGTTGACTGCCCCGGCCACGCTGACTACGTGAAGAACATGGTTACCGGTGCAGCCCAGATGGACGGTGCAATCCTCGTGGTTGCTGCTACCGACGGTCCCATGCCTCAGACCAACGAGCACGTCCTTCTCGCCCGCCAGGTTAACGTTCCTAAGATGGTCGTTTTCCTCAACAAGGTCGACCTTGTTGACGATGCCGAGATGCTTGACCTCGTCGAGATGGAGGTCCGCGACCTTCTCAGCAAGTACAACTTCGACGGTGACAACGCTCCCGTTATCCGTGGTTCTGCTCTTGGTGCCCTCAACGGAGAGCCCGAGTGGGAAGACAAGGTTATGGAGCTCATGGCCGCTGTCGACGAGTACATCCCCATCCCTGTCCGTGAGAACGAGAAGCCTTTCCTCATGCCTATCGAGGACATCTTCTCCATCACCGGTCGTGGTACTGTTGTTACCGGACGTATCGAGCGCGGTACCGTTCACGTGAACGACCCTGCCGAAATCGTTGGTTTCAACGACAAACCTAAGAGCACCGTCGTCACTGGCGTCGAGATGTTCCGCAAGCTCCTCGATCAGGGTGAGGCTGGTGACAATGTAGGTCTCCTCCTCCGTGGTATCGACAAGAAGGAAGTTAAGCGTGGTGAAGTTATCGCCAAACCCGGTTCCATCACTCCTCACACCCACTTCCTCGGTCAGATCTACGTTCTGAAGAAAGAAGAAGGTGGCCGTCACACTCCTTTCCACAACAAGTATCGTCCTCAGTTCTTCATCCGCACCCTCGACGTTACCGGTGAGATCTCCCTCCCCGAAGGCGTAGAGATGGTGATGCCTGGCGACAACGTGGAAATCAACGTGCAGCTCATCACTCCTGTTGCTCTTAACGAGGGTCTCCGTTTCGCTATCCGCGAAGGTGGCCGTACCGTTGGCGCAGGTCAGGTTATCAAGATTCTTGACTAATCCTGAATCGGATATTCCAAGTGGGTTCCCCAACAGGGGCGCCCACTTTTTAGGGGAATAGAATAATGGTAATTCAGCGGTCTCCAAAACCGTCAATGTGGGTTCGATTCCTGCTTCCCCTGCAAAATTCCAAAGGTTACGATTTGGTAAATGTTTAAAAGACCCGGATCTCCGCTTCCAACTTTCCGGATCAATTAAATGTAAAGATGAGAAAGATTATCAATTACTTTAAAGATTGCTATGTAGAGCTCGTACAGAAGACTACGTGGCCCAACTGGCAGAAGCTGCAGAGTTCTGCACTCCTCGTCATGGGCGCCACCGTCATCCTCGCGCTGATGCTCTTTGTAATCGACTATGCTTTCCAGCATCTGATGACCTTCATCTACACCCTGTAATTTTTACCGCAATGGCTGAAATGAAATGGTATGTTCTGAGGGCAGCAGGCGGAAAGGAACGCAAGGCTAAGGAATATCTCGAGAAAGAGATAGAGCGGAGCGGAATTGCTGACCAGGTGGGCCAGGTACTGGTCCCCGTAAAGAAGGAAATAGTAACCAAGAATGGCAAGAGGAAAGCGGTTGACAAACTGCTCTTCCCCGGCTATGTCCTTATTGAGGCAACGCTCAGCCCCGTACTCGAGAATATCATCCGCAACCTGGTTCCCGGTATGTCCGGCTTCCTTACGGAAAAAAAGACTATCAGCAGCTCGCAGGTAGAAAGGATCCCCGTTCCCATCCGTGAGGATGAGGTGCAGAGGATTCTCGGTGTTCAGGACGAGAACATCGACAACGCGGCAGAGACCGTCGTGAATTACGAAATCGGTGAATCCGTAAAGATCACCGACGGACCTTTCAGCGGCTTCAGCGGCACAGTCGATGAGATTCTGGAAGACAGGAGCAAAGTCAAGGTTATCGTGGTCATCTTCGGCCGCAAGACTCAGCTCGAACTCAGCTTTACACAAGTAACTAAAGAATAACAATTACAATGGCAAAAGAAGTTACCGGATTTATCAAGCTCCAAATCAAAGGCGGAGCAGCTAACCCTGCGCCTCCTGTAGGACCGGCCCTCGGTTCCAAAGGCTTGAACATTATGGACTTCTGCAAGGCTTTCAATGCAGCCACGCAGGCTCAGGCAGGCAAAGTCCTTCCTGTAGTTATCACAGTCTATTCCGACAAATCCTTCACTTTCGAAGTTAAGCAGCCCCCCGTGGCAGTCTCTCTCAAGGAAGCAGCTAAGATCAGCAAGGCTTCCGGTGAGCCTAACCGCAAGAAGGTTGCCTCCGTTACCTGGGACCAGGTAAAGGCTATCGCTGAAGGAAAGATGCCGGACCTCAACTGCTTCACTATCGCTTCGGCTATGAAGATGGTTGCAGGCACAGCAAGAAGTATGGGTATCACCGTCACCGGTGAATTCCCCAAGGACCTTTAATATTGACGCGCTATGAGTAAGATTACCAAGAATCAGAAAGCGGTGATGGCCAAGTACGACCACACCCAGGTTTATCCTCTCGCACAGGCGTGCGCAATTTTGAAGGATATCACTTTCACCAAGTTTGATGCGACCGTCGAGCTTTCCGTAAACCTCGGCGTCGACCCCCGCAAGGCTAACCAGATGATCCGTGGCGTCGTCACCCTTCCTAACGGAACGGGTAAGGTCGTCCGCGTGCTCGCTCTCTGCACCCCCGACAAGGAGGAAGAGGCAAAGGCAGCTGGTGCCGACTACGTAGGTCTCGACGAGTATATCGAGAAGATCAAGGGCGGTTGGACCGATATCGACGTCATCGTCTGCACCCCTTCCGTCATGGCCAAGGTCGGTGCCCTCGGTAAGGTTCTCGGTCCCCGCGGTCTCATGCCTAACCCCAAGACCGGCACCGTTACCATGGAAATCGGCAACGCAGTGAAGGAAGTCAAGGGTGGTAAGATCGACTTCAAAGTCGACAAGACCGGCATCGTCCACACTGGAATCGGCAAGATTTCTTTCACCCCCGAGCAGATCTATCAGAATGCTGCCGAGGTGCTGAACGCAATCGCAAAGCTGAAACCCCAGGCCCTCAAGGGTACTTATATGAAGAGCTGCGCTCTCGCAACCACGATGAGCCCCGGCGTCAAGGTAGATATCAAGGCATTCCTCAACAATGCCGAGTAAAAATTTGGGATTATGAAGAAAGAACTTAAAAATCAGATTATCGAGAACATCTCGGCCGAGCTGAAGGAGTATCCCAATTTCTACATTACGGATATCGCCGGCCTGAATGCAGGTGACACCTCGAAGCTTCGTCGCGAATGCTTCGAAAAGGGCATCAAGCTCAGCGTCGTGAAGAACACTCTCTTCACTCACGTACTTAAAGCCTCCGGCAACCCGGAGCTCGAGGCTCTCGTCGAGACCCTCGTCGGCAACACCGCCATCATGTACACTGCTTCTGCAAACGCTCCCGCCAAACTTATCAAGGATTGGCAGAAGAAGGGTGAGAAACCCGCTCTCAAGGGTGCTTATGTGCAGGAGTGCGCATTCGTAGGTGCCGACAAGCTCGAAGAACTCGTTTCCATCAAGAGCAAGGAAGAACTCATTGGCGACATCATCGCAATGCTCCAGAGCCCTGTCAAGAACGTTCTTGGCGCTCTGCAGAGCGGCGGACAGACCATCGCCGGTGTGGTTAAGACTCTCGAAGAAAAAAATCAGTAATAACAATAATAACAATTTAAAAATCAAACAATTATGGCAGATGTAAAAGCACTTGCAGAAGAGTTGGTAAACTTGACTGTAAAAGATGTTCAGGAACTTGCTAAGGTCCTTAAGGAAGAATATGGTATCGAGCCCGCAGCCGCTGCAGTAGCAGTTGCCGGTCCCGCAGCAGCCGCTGAGGCCGCTCCCGCCGAGCAGACTGAGTTCGATGTTATCCTTACCAACGCCGGTCAGGCCAAGCTTCAGGTGATCAAGGTCGTCAAGGAAGCTCTCGGTCTTGGACTTAAGGAAGCTAAGGACCTCGTTGACGGTGCCCCTAAGGCAGTCAAGGAGAAAGTTTCCAAGGCAGAGGCTGAGCAGCTCAAGGCTACCCTCGAGGAAGCCGGCGCCGAGGTCGAGGTTAAGTAACTTCGCCCCTCCCTTGCCAAGGGACAAAACAGGTTTAGAGCCGGGGATAATAGGCTCTAAACCTTTTTCCGTATAAAATTTATTACTTTCCTTAAGGCAGATTTATGTCAAAAAAGACCCAACAGAAGCGAATTGATTTCGCAAGCTCCAAAATACTGGAATACCCGGATCTGCTTGAGGTCCAGCTGAAGTCTTTCAAGGACTTCCTCCAGCTGGATACCACTCCTGAAAGCAGAAAGAACGAAGGTCTTTATCAGGTCTTCCAGGAAATATTCCCCATCGAAGATATGAGGAACAGCTACAAGCTGGAGTTCATCGACTATTTCGTCGATCCGCCTCAGTATTCGATCGAGGAATGTCTTGAGAGAGGACTGTCTTACAGCGTGCCTCTGAAGGCAAAACTCCGCCTTTCGTGCACCGACTCGGAACACGAGGATTTCGACACCAAGATACAGGATGTGTACCTTGGTGACATCCCTTATATGACTCCGGGCGGCACATTCGTGATCAACGGCTCGGAACGTATCATCGTTTCGCAGCTGCACCGTTCCCCTGGTGTATTTTTCGACCAGACGATGCACGCCAACGGCACGAAGCTCTACTCCGCGAGGATAATCCCCATCAAGGGTTCGTGGATAGAGTTCGCAAGCGACATCAACAACGTGATGTACGCTTATATCGACCGCAAGAAGAAGCTTCCCGTTACGACCCTGCTCAGGGCCATTGGCTTCAACTCCGACAAGGACATCATCAACATCTTCGACCTTGCCGACGAGATTCCGGTCAACAAGAAGACGCTCAAGGCCAATGAAGGCCGCAAGCTCGCAGCTAAGGTGCTCAAGACCTGGATGGAGGACTTCGAAGACGAAGACACCGGCGAGGTTATCCCTATCGAGCGTACCGAACCCATCGTGGAGAGGGATGCAGTGCTCGACGACGAGACCATCGCAGCCATCCTGGACACCGACGTCAAGAGCATTCTCCTGCAGAAGGACGAGGTGAGCACCAGCGAGTACTCGATCATCTTCAACACCCTCCAGAAAGATCCCACCAACACCGAGATCGAGGCTGTGAACTACATCTACAAGCAGCTCCGCAACAGCGAACCGCCGGATGAGAACACCGCCCGCGACGTCATCGACAAGCTCTTCT
>JAEEXQ010000078.1 GCA_016287875.1 Bacteroidales bacterium
GGGCACGGCCATCAACGACGCCCAGATAGCCGGGGAAGACATCAAAGGCGACTCCGTACTGATACGCCACTTCGCCGCCATCGAGCCAGAAAACTGCCTCAAGAGCGGGGAAGTGATGCCGGTATTCGGCCAGTACGACTGGATACTCGCCGACAAATACGTGGAATTCGGCGAGAAATACAATCTCGACGTCTATGGTCACACCCTGATCTGGCACTCCCAGTGCACCCCCGACTTCTGCTACGACGAAAATGGGAATCTCATCAGCCCCGAACTCCTCAAGGAGAGGATGAAGCAGCACATCTCCACGATGGTAGGCCGCTACAAAGGGCACATCAAGGGCTGGGACGTAGTGAACGAGGCCATAATGGAAGACGGCAGCTACCGCGACAGCCCCTTCTACCGTATCCTCGGGGAAGAATTCATCCCCTGGGCCTTCCAGTGCGCCTATGAAGCAGACCCGAGCTGCGAACTCTACTATAACGACTACTCAATGCACGAACCCGCCAAGCTCGACGCAGTCATAGCCATGGCCAAGAAGCTCAAGGAGCGCGGCATACGCATCGACGCCATAGGCTTCCAGGGCCATATGGGAATGGATTATCCCGACATCGACCTCTACGAGCGCCACATACGCCGCGTCAAGGAAGAAACCGGCCTGGACGTCTGCATCACCGAGCTGGATATGAGCATACTGCCCACCCTCACCCGCAGTGCCGACCTGGGCGCCAAGCCCCTGTCCGAAGCGGATCTCAACCCCTACGCCGACGGCATTCCCGAGAGCGTGGCAAAGCAGTGGAACGACAGGATGTCGGCTATGCTCAAGATGTTCATTCGCAACTCCGACGTGGTCAAGCGCGTGAACGTCTGGGGAGTCTGCGACGCCGACAACTGGAAGAACAACTGGCCCATCCCCGGCAGGCACGACAGCCCGGTATGGTTCGACCGCAACTACAAACTGAAACCATTCTTACGCGAATATATCTATGGCAGATAAAGTACAAAAAAGGTATCTGGTCCCCGAGGACTACATGGCCGACCCGTCGGTGCACATCTTCGACGGCAAACTCTATATCTATCCCTCTCACGACTGGGAATCCGGTGTTCCGGAGGATGATTTCGGCAGCCACTTCGACATGAAGGACTACCACGTATTCTCGCTGGAAGGCCCCGATCCCATGACTTCCCCCGTGAAGGATCACGGAGTGGCGCTGCGCCTGGAGGACGTCCCCTGGGCAGGCCGCCAACTCTGGGACTGCGACGTAGCCTGCAAGAACGGCAAATACTACCTGTACTTCCCCGCCAAGGACAAGACCGACATCTTCCGCTTCGGAGTCGCAGTGTCCGACAAGCCCGAAGGCCCCTTCATCCCCCAGCCGGCCCCTATGATAGGCAGCTATTCGATAGATGTCTGCGTGCTGGAAGATAACGGAGAATACTATTTCTACTTCGGAGGAATATGGGGCGGCCAGCTGCAGCGCTACCGCGACAACAAGGCCCTGGACACCGGCACCACCTATCCCGCCGACGACCAGCCCGCAATCCCCGCCCGCGTGGCCAGGCTGCGCGACGACATGCTGGAATTCGCCGAAGCGCCCCGCCCGGTGGTGGTGCTCGACGAGAACGGCGCCCCCCTCACCGTGGGCGACAACGCCCGCCGCTTCTTCGAGGCCAGCTGGGTGCACAAATACAACGGAAAATACTACTTCAGCTACTCTACCGGCGACACCCACAATCTCTGCTACGCCATAGGCGACAATCCCTACGGGCCCTTCACCTACAAAGGCGTGCTGCTGACCCCGGTAGTAGGCTGGACCACGCATCACTGCATAGTGGAATACGGAGGCAAATGGTGGCTCTTCCACCACGACAGCGTGCCTTCCGGAGGACGCACCTGGCTGCGCAGCCTGAAGGTATGCGAACTCAAGTACAATACGGACGGAACAATCCGTACGATAGAGGGAAAGGATGAGGAGTAAATGGTTATTATTAGTTTGGTTAGGGTTCCTGGCACTTTCCTGTGCCAGGAACATTGATTATCTATGGAGCGAGGCCGACGTCCCCCTCGAGGGTGCGCCCGCCTATCAATACAGGATACTGGACCACTGGGACAACCTCGACGACAGCGTCGAGCGCGGCTATGCAGGCCCTTCGATATGGGAATGGACCTCCGAGGAACTCCCCTCCGCCAGAATCGCCGAATACGGCCGCCTGAACCAGAAAATCGGCATCAACGGCACGGTCCTGAACAACGTGAACGCATCCCCCGCCATACTGGATTCCGCCCATCTGCAGCGCTGCGCGAAGATAGCGGACATACTCCGGCCCTACGGGATACGGGTGTATCTGTCGGTTAATTTCGCATCCCCCGCAGCCCTGGGCGGGCTGCCGACCGCAGACCCCCTGGACCCCGCCGTGGCAGCTTGGTGGAGGGATAAGGTCGCGCAGATCTACTCCCTCATCCCCGATTTCGGGGGATTCCTGGTGAAAGCCTCGAGCGAGGGCCAGCCCGGCCCCCAGGACTTCGGCCGTACGCACGTGGACGGGGCCAATATGCTGGCCGACGCCCTGGCGCCCTACCACGGGATAGTGATGTGGAGGGCCTTCGTCTATTCCCCGGACAGCGACGACCGCGCCCGGCAGGCCTACGACGAATTCGTCCCCCTCGACGGGCAGTTCCGCGACAACGTCTCCATACAGGTCAAGAACGGGCCGGTGGATTTCCAGCCCCGGGAACCCTTCAGCCCCCTGTTCGGCGCCCTTCCGCACAGCTCCGTCACCCCCGAACTGCAGATAACGATGGAATACCTCGGGCAGGCATCTTCGCTGGTATTCCTTGCCCCGATGTGGGAAGAATGCCTGAAATCCGACACCTACGCCCGTGGAAAGGGATCCACCGTGGCCGCCGTCAGTGCCGCCTCGAAGGTATCCGCCATAGCCGGGGTCGCCAACATCGGCCGCGACCCCGACTGGTGCGGGAACATCTTCAACCAGGCCAACTGGTACGCCTTCGGGCGCCTGGCCTGGGACCCGGGCCTATCCTCCGCCCAGATTGCGGAAGAATGGCTCAGGATCACCTTCCCCAAGCCCCGCCTGATGAGTCAGAGGCGCTTCGACCGCGGATTCATCGCCCCGATGAAAGAGATTATGCTCGCTTCGCGGGAAGCCTGCGTCGATTATATGATGCCCCTCGGCCTGCACCACCTCTTCGCAGGCGACCATCACTTCGGGCCCGAGCCCTGGTGCTACCGCGAAGGCTGGCGCAAGGACTGGCTGCCCTCCTACTACCATAAAGCCTCTCCCGACGGGATAGGCTTCGACCGCACGCGCGAGACGGGTTCCGGAGCCGTGGACCAGTACCACGAGCCCCTGGCATCGATATACAACTCGCTCGAAGCCTGCCCCGAAGAGCTGCTGCTGTGGTTCCATCACGTGGGCTGGGACCACTGCCTGTCCTCCGGACGGACGCTCTGGGAAGAGCTCTGTCTGCATTACGACCGCGGAGTGCGCCAGGTACGCCATTTCCGCGATGTCTGGAAGGGCATGCGCCGCTACGTCACGGCGTCGCGCTACCACGAGGTCCTGGAACTTCTCGACCGCAACGCCCGCGACGCCGCCTGGTGGCGCGACGCCTGCCTGCAATACTTCCAGGAGTTCTCCCGGCGCCCCTATCCCCCCGACATCGAACTCCCCCTCGTCCCCCTCGATTCGCTGAGGAAGTAGGGCGGGGTGGGGGCGAGAGCGGGGGGCGTGTTGTGTGGGGCGTGGAGCGCTGGCGAGGGCGGCCCTTTTCTGCAGCAGCCAAGTATTTGATTATCAGACCTTTACTGGAAAGAGAATCGGCGAAATTCGCCGATTCTCTTTCCAGTATCCCCCTCACACACAGCAACTTAGCCGCTGCACACGAAACCCCGGGCACCCAACCCACTGACACACAGCCACTTCCTGAAAACAAATCGGCAGCAGAATTCGCCGATTTGTTTTCAGCATCTCGCTGACACTCGGCCACTTAGCTGCCCGGCAACAAATATACAAACACGTCAAGATCCAACCAGTTCAAAGGTCTGACCAGTTCCTAGATCTGCCTAAGCCGTGCTACGGAACATATTATATATCAGCACGTTATGCAAAGAAGGCTGCTCGAAATCGAGCAGCCTTGATTGCGTTATATACTGATATTCAGCCACTTACCCAGCACGCCTCAAGCCCAGCACGGGGCAATCCCTCGCAACCACACCCCCACTCCACGAACCCGCTCCACGAACCCGCTCCACGATCCGCACACCCCGCACCCCGCACTCAAAGGGCCTGGCGGTATTCGTTCGGGGTGAGGCCGAAGGTGTTTTTGAACTGGATACGGAAATTCTGGGGCGACATTCCCACATCCCCCGCGATATCGGCGAGGGTCTTCCCGGGACAAGTTTTCAGGATATCGCAAGCCACGTCCAGACGCACCTTGTTGATATACGCGGGGACGGACATCCCTCCCGCATAGTCGTTCAGCAGCTGGTTCAACGCGTGGCGACCAATCCCCAGCTGCGAACAGATGGTGGTACGGTCGAGTTTAGGGTCGCGGTAGAATTCTTTTTGGTGCACCAGCGCGTCTAGTCGCAGGAACTCGGCTGCAGCCATTTTGCCCTGGTTGACAGATTCTGAATCAAGTTTCCGGATGCGGAAATATCGGAAGCCCCGATAAGAAAAGAACGCAGCAACGGATGCCGCGCAAAACACCAATAACAACATAAAACCCCAACTAATAAGAACTTACTATCCATTGCGAATATAGGAAACTTGTTTTTAAATTCAAAACGGGGTTATCATCTGATAGAAACTTGCTATCTTTGTGTATCACAATGAACAAGATTCAGGTAGTCGCGGCAATAATCTGTAAGGAAGGCAGGGTTTTCGCCACCCAGCGAGGGTATGGCGACTGGAAGGATTGGTGGGAGTTTCCGGGCGGAAAGATGGAGGCCGGGGAGGGTCCGGAGGAGGCGCTGGTGCGCGAGATCCGGGAGGAGCTTTCGGCGGAGATTTCGGTAGATCGCTTCCTGCGGACGGTGGAGTTCGATTATCCGTCCTTCCATCTCACGATGCACTGTTTCCTGTGTTCGCTGAAGGGCGCGGGGCTGCATCTGAACGAGCACGAGGCGGCGCGTTGGCTGGATGCAGACGAGCTCGGAAGCGTGCGCTGGCTGCCCGCCGACAAGGAACTTCTTCCGTTGATAGCTAAGGAGTTATAGTTATGGCGGAACTTCGTATACAGAAAACCAACGCCGCGCGACTCCTCGAAGCCGCCGGCATCCCCTTCCGCCTAATCCCCTACCGGGTGGACGAGAGCAACCTAGCCGCAGACCACGTCGCCGCCGAACTCGGCGAACCCATCGAACAAGTATTCAAGACCCTGGTCCTGCGCGGCGACCGCAACGGACTTTTCGTCTGCGTGATGCCGGGGGATATGGAAGTGGACCTGCGGGTCGCGGCGCGCATCTCCGGCAACAAATCCTGCGCGATGCTCCATATGAAAGAGCTGCTGCCCGAAACCGGATATATCCGCGGGGGATGTTCGCCGATAGGGATGAAGAAGCCGCTGCCGACCTACATCTACGAATCCGCCTTCCTCTACGACTATATCTATGTGAGCGCCGGGATCCGCGGCCTCCAAATCCAGATCTCCCCGGAAGACCTCCGCCGCTTCATCGCCGCCGACATCTACCCCCTCTGACCGGCACCCCCTCCTCCCATCCCTTCGCGGCTGCGAGCAACAGTCGGGCGCGAGGAGGGCCTTCGCACTGAGCCCCCCGCAGCGCCCGAACTGTAGCCGCTTGCCTTGCCATTCGGCAAGCGGCGGTGCCGCAGTTTCCGCTCAGCCGTCCTCTCGTCATGCCTGCCATCTCTTTTGTCATGCCCGACCTGATCGGGCATCCTTGCCCCTACGTCATGCAGCACTTAACCCTTTGATTACCAACACTTTCCCAGAAAGAGAATCGTCGACGTGGATTCAAGCGTGAAATGCAACTGAATCGTCAATCTGGGTTAATGATTTATATATTTCATTTGGGGTTGAATAGCCCAGCCTTTTTCGGGGGCGGCTATTCAACCTCATTTGTATATTTTCCAGGGTCTGGTCTGAGTAGTCATCAAAGTTGGATCCCTTGGGGATATACTGTCTGATCAGGCCGTTTGTGTTCTCGTTAGTCCCTCTTTCCCAGGAGTGATACGGACGGGCGAAATACATAGTCGCCCCCAATTCGGAAGACACCCTTTCGTGCTGAGCGAACTGCAATCCATTGTCGGCCGTGATTGTCTTCACGTACCCCCGTTTGGCTAGAGGGGACAGTATTTCTATCAGCCTGTCAGCAGCCTCCTGAGCCGTTGGCTTCCGCAATCTAGACATAAAGAGCAGACCCACCTTCCTCTCCACTACGGTGAGGATATGCTGACGGTGCGACAGCCCTACGATGGTGTCAATCTCGAAGTCCCCGAATCGAGACCTCTGGTCTACGATGGCCGGCCTCTCTGAGATGTCTATCGCATTTGGAATATGCCTGCGGCTGTTATTGACGGCACCTCGCTTCCGATACTTACTCCCGTGATGCCTCAGATACATATACAAGGTCCCGCCGCAGCGCTTATCTTCCCATATCCATTTGTAGAGCGTTTCGTGTGAGCACATCCGGATACCATGAAGCCGGCAGTAGCCAACCACCTGTTCCGGACTATACTGCTCGTCAACGATTAGTCGCCGGGCTGTTTCGAACACCGATCGGGGCGTTACATTTTTGAAGTTACTCGAACGACATCGTCGCCTCTTCATCGCTTGTCGGTGCGCGAATGACGCACTGTACATGCCCGTCCCCAGATAACTGTTACGCTTCAGTTCCCTCGTGATTGTCGATTTGTCTACTCCGACTATCTCGGCAATCTCTGTTTTTGTGAGATGTGCGCGTACTAATGCTGAAATTTCATACCTTTGTCTTTCGGATAAATGCTTCATCTTGTCTGATATTGTGGTGATTGACGGCAAAGATAGTAAGCTTTTCCGTAGGAGACAAGCCTTAAAACTTGTCTCCTTTTTTCTTACCGCTTACTATTCAATCACTTTATATATCAGTTGCATTAACAATTTGAATTCAAGCGAAATTTGCCGATTTTCTTTCCGGTAATTGTCTGGCTGTCAATTACTTGGCTGCTGCGGGTGGTTGGATGGTGCTGGTGCTTGGGTGGTGCCTGTGCTTGGGTGGTGCTGGTGCTTGGATGGTGCCTGTGCTTGAAAGCCGCATAAGTTGGCCCGCCACGCGACAATTGCCAATTTGAGCGCCGGCATAATCTCCCAGGTGTTCCTGGTCTGCAAAAAAAATGCAGACCAGGAACAAAAACGCCCGAAATTGTTCCCGGTCTGCCAAAAACTTGCAGACCAGGAACACCCACCCCTTCTCCCCAGCAGACCGGAATCACCTACCACCCTTCCACGGCGTTTCAGCGGGCAAGGTCTAATTTCATGCCCGACACCTTGCCCGCATTT
>JAEEXQ010000020.1 GCA_016287875.1 Bacteroidales bacterium
TTCACGAGTTCCTGAATCTTGGGGATACGGGTGGATCCGCCGACGAGCAGGACCTCGTCGATGTCGGAGGTGCTCAGATGGGCATCCTGGAGGGCCTTGCGGCAAGGCTCGATGCTGCGCTGGAAAAGATTGTCGCAGAGAGCTTCGAACTTGGCGCGGGTAAGGCTCTTCACCAAGTGACGGGGAACGCCGTCGACTGCGGTGATATAAGGAAGGTTGATTTCGGTGCTGGTCTGGTTGGAGAGCTCGATCTTAGCCTTCTCGGCAGCTTCCTTGAGACGCTGCAGGGCCATAGGGTCCTTCTTGAGGTCGAGGCCGCCGTTCTCGGATGCGAACTCGCTGGCGAGCCAGTCGATGATGACCTGGTCGAAATCGTCTCCTCCGAGGTGGGTGTCACCGTTGGTGGACTTCACTTCGAAGACACCGTCGCCGAGCTCGAGGATGGAGATATCGAAGGTACCGCCACCGAGGTCGTACACGGCGACTTTCATATTCTTGTTCTTCTTGTCAAGACCGTATGCAAGTGCTGCCGCGGTAGGCTCGTTGATGATACGCTTCACATCCAGACCTGCG
Source organism: Bacteroidales bacterium (assembly GCA_016287875.1). GTDB lineage: Bacteria > Bacteroidota > Bacteroidia > Bacteroidales > UBA932 > Cryptobacteroides. The sequence continues at coordinate 574 of JAEEXQ010000020.1, forward strand.
ATCTTGCCGGCTTCCTTGGTAGCCTGACGCTGGGAGTCGGAGAAGTATGCAGGAACGGTGATGACAGCCTCGGTAACGGGCTGGCGGAGGTAATCCTCGGCAGTTTTCTTCATCTTCTGAAGGATAATTGCAGAGATCTCCTGAGGAGAATACATACGTCCGTTGATGTCTACGCGGGGAGTATTGTTCTCGCCTTTCACCACGCTGTAAGGAACGCGGGCAGTCTCTTTACCCACCTGATCGTAGGTCTCGCCCATGAACCTCTTTATGGAGAAAACGGTATTCTTAGGATTGGTGATGGCCTGGCGCTTTGCGGGGTTACCCACCTTGCGCTCGCCGTCGTCGGTGAAAGCGACCACCGAAGGGGTGGTGCGCTGACCTTCATTATTGATTATTACGGTAGGCTGGTTGCCTTCCATGACCGCTACGCAACTGTTGGTTGTTCCGAGGTCGATTCCAATGATTTTTCCCATGATATATCTCTTTTATTCGTTATTCCGTTAATCTGTCAGCTCCAAGCCGACGCATCAGGATATAACGAAAGCTGTGCCACCGGAACAATTGTGACAAATTGTCATTATCTTTGCACGCAGATGGATTATTCCGACATAGCATCCCGCATCATCTACGAAGACAACCACCTTCTGGTCATAGACAAGAAGGTCGGGGAGATAGTGCAGGGGGACAAGACCGGCGACGAAGCTCTGAGCGAGACTCTCAAGGCCTTCATCAAGCAGCGTGACGCCAAACCCGGGAACGTATTCCTGGGTGTCACCCATCGCCTGGACAGGCCCGTGAGCGGACTTTGCATCTTTGCCAAGACATCCAAGGCGCTGGAAAGGATGAACGCAATGTTCCGCGACGGAGAGGTACACAAGACCTATATGGCGCTATGCTGCGCCGCTCCCGCCCGGAAGGAAGGAATGCTGGAAGACTGGTTGGAGCGCAACGAGAAACTCAACAAGAGCTTCGTAACCAGGAAACCCGGCCCCAAGGCCAAGCTTGCCAAACTGCGCTACCGCCACATTGCGGACACGGAACGCTATTTTCTTCTGGAAGTGGAGCTGCTCACCGGCCGCCATCATCAGATACGCTGCCAGCTGTCCCATATGGGCTGTCCCATCAAGGGAGACCTCAAATACGGAGCGCCGCGTTCGAACCCGGACGGAGGGATATGCCTCCAGGCTCACAAGATTACTTTCGTCCATCCTGTGAAGAAGGAGCCTCTGTGTCTGGAGCTTCCTCTTCCACGTTCCTGGAAACTTTCCGGCGATGAGCCGTCAGCCTGAGCCGGGCCAGCATATCCGAAGGCGTCTCATTCAAGAACATACGGAACGCAAGGTTGAAGGTTACCTGCGAATGGAAGCCTGACATGAAAGCCACCTCCAGGACCCTCAGCCAGGGATCGTCCCTCATTACTTCCGCGGCATAAAGCACCCTGTGCCAGTTGACGAACTGGCGGAAATTCTTGCCCGTGTATTTGTTCACGGACCGGCTGATATAGACCTTGTTGATGCGGAGAATGTCGGACATTTCCTCGAGGGTGAACTTCTCCTTTAGGAATGGTTTCTTCTCCCTCATCACCTGCTCCACCCTGCTGTATGACTTCTGCAGTATGTCCTCCTCGATCTCGGGATACAGGTTGGGCCCGTGGCCGTTGGTTATCATTATGGTCTGGATGCGCCTTTCCTTCTTGTGGCCTATCATCATCGTATAGCCGGTGTAGGCCTTGTAATGCAGCACCACGTCCAGTACGAAGAGCACGAAGGCCAGAATGCAGAATACCGACGGGGAGGCGTTTTTGCCGGAAAGCACCAGCGTCAGTATGACCATCAGCAGCACTATCGCGGAATATACGGTACGGGAGTCCTCCTCTGCGCAGCACCACTGGGCATCCTTCCGGAAAAGTGCCGCCGGCTCCCGGTATTTCATATGTATGGTGACGAAAAGTATGGGCAGGATGAAAAGTGCCGTGGGTATAAGGAAGAAATACTCCAGCATCTCCCTGCCCGATACCAGGAAATTGAATACCAGGTAATAGACGGAGATGCACACGGCGAAATACGAGGAGTTCACGAAGTCCTCGCGGCTCAGAGGATAGGATAGATACAGGACGGATGCTGCCAGCAGATAGCAGCATATCCTCAACGACCACTCCGACTCCGCCCCCCGGACGAAGCCTGTCAGCAGCAGGGCCAACAGGAGAGCTATCGGGGCCATCCTCAGGATCAGATGGATTGTTACAATTCTTTTCATGTGGTCAACTGTTTAAGGTCTGGTTTTGTCGGCGCAATATAAGAATATCCCCCCGTTCGGAGGTAGTCCTGAACAGGGGGTAAAAACAGAAATGTACGATTTAAAAGATGAAAAGTTTTTACCTACATAAAATACCTACATCTTTTTCTTTATTTCGTCAAAGCCTTTGCCATACACTCCGGTTACCGAGGAAACGGAGAGAAAAGCCGCAGGGTCTATAGCCTTGATATAGCGTAGAAGCAGGTTCAAGTCGGTTTTTCGGGTAAGGACCATAAGCACTTCGGTCTGCTCTTTGGTGTACCATCCCTTGCCGTCCAGGACGGTTACACCACGGTGCAGGTCCTTGGTTATGGCATCGGCAATCTTAGCATAATGTTTTGACAATATGAAAAGTTGCACGCTCTGCCGCGAACCCGTTATGACCAGGTCGAGCACCGTACTGTTGATGGTTATGAGTATGAAACCGTAAACCACGGTGGTAAGTTTCTCGACGAAAGGCACCAATCCGCCGTCGGGTTTGTAGGAAGGGACCAGCAGCGAACTCAGGATGACCACCACGTCCATATACAGAATCAGGCGGCCCGGGGATACGTTACGGTACTTGTTCACCATCAGGGCGATGATGTCCGTTCCGCCGGTACTGCCTCCGGCTACCATAGTCAGCCCGATACCGACTCCGACCATTATACCGCCCATTATCGTGCTCATCAGCTTGCCGTTGTCCAGGGAGATGGCCTGGATGAAATCGGCAGGGATGATGCCCTGGAAAAGGTTCAGCCCTATGGAGGCCAGCACCGTGGCGTAGATAGTCTTCCAGCCGAAGCTGAAGCCCAGTACGAAAAGTGCGGCGATGATCAACGCCACATTGATGACGAAGTAGGAATAACCTATCTTGATTACTCCGTGCGTCGCATACTGGAGTATGGCGGAAAGACCGGTCACGCCGCCGCCGACCAGATTGTTGGTAACAAGGAAGATGCTCCATCCCAGCACATAGAGCAATATGCCCAGGGTAATCAGGGCATACTCCTTGATCGTAAGTCCTACGCTAGTTCTTTTGATCGCCATTATTCTTTTTCTTTTTGCCGGATATTCCGGCCTTGATTTCTTCGAAGCCCTCTCCATACACGCTACCCACGGGATTCACCGTGAGGAAGGCCTTGTCGTCCAGGGATTTGATGACCCTCGTGACCTCGGGCACTTCATTGCGGCGCATAAGCAGCAGAAGTACGTCCTTTTCCTGCTTGGTGTACCATCCTATGGCTTTCAGCACCGTCACTCCCCTCTCCATCTTGCCTATGATGTAATCTGCAATCTCCTTCTGGCGCGACGAGAATACCAGCAGCTGTACCGCTCCCCGGTCACCGATCACCACAAAGTCGATGACGCAGGCGTAGGTCGCCATCATTATATAACCATAGACCATATCGCCGAAGGCCCTGCCAGGCAGGAAGAGAATGGAGGTGATGATTATGAAGTCGGTGATGAGGAACATGGAACTCAGGGACACCGGCCAGTACTTATGCACTATCAGGGCTATGATGTCGGTGCCTCCGGTGCTGCCTCCCTTGCGTATGGTGAGTCCGATGCCGACCGCCTCCAGCACACCGGATATGACCGGAATCATCACCTTCTCAGGCACGTAGAAGAAGTTTCCGGGGATGGCTTTCATCCAGCCCAGGTCGGCGAACATCTTAAGCGCCAGCGCCTGCACCGCTATGCAGTAGACGGTGCGGAACCCGAATCCGATGCCAAAGATCAAAACCGCCATGACGATGAGCGCGACGTTGATAACGGCATATGAGTACGAAGCTATGATGGCACCGCCCGTGGCATACTCGATAACGGCGCAAAGACCCATCAGGCCACCGGCCGACATTCCGTTGGGGATCATGAAGCATTCCCAGGCGACCGTCACCAGCAGCACGCCGACGGTCATCACGAAATAATCCCCGAGGGTGGAGAGTATTTTGCTCTTCTGTTTCATTTAAGGACTATGTTTACCATCCTCCCGGGAACCACTATCACCTTCACGATGTTCAGCCCGCCGACATACTTGGCAGTCTGCTCCATCTCGCGGATGCGGGCCTCGACCTCGGCAGGAGCCGCACTCTTGGGCATATCCACGGTGAAACGGGTCTTGCCGTTGAAAGCGACCGGATAAGTGACGCTGTCCTCGACGGTAAGGCTCTCGTCATACACGGGGAAACTCGCGCGGGTGACGCTTCCCTCGTGACCCAGCTGCTCCCAGAGTTCCTCCGCGATATGAGGCGCGAAGGGCGACAGCAGCACGACCAGAGGCTCCAGGACCTCGCGTGAGGTGCATCCAAGTTCGGTCAGCTCGTTCACGGCTATCATGAATGCGCTGATGGTGGTATTGTAGGAGAAATTCTCTATATCTTCCTGTTCTTTGCCGATTAGCTTGTGGAGGGCCTTGAGTTCCGCAGCGCTTGCCTTGGTGTCGGTCACGAGGAATTTCTCGCGGTCGTGGTAGAGCCTCCAGAACTTGCGGAGGAACCTGTTCACGCCGTCGATTCCCTTGGTATCCCAAGGCTTGCTCTGCTCCACGGGGCCGAGGAACATCTCGTAAAGACGCAGGGTGTCGGCGCCGTAGTTCTCGCAGATGTCGTCGGGGTTCACCACGTTGTACATACTCTTGCTCATCTTCTCGACTGCCCAGCCGCAGATGTACTCGCCATTCTCGAGCACGAATTCGGCATCATTGTATTCGGGCCTCCAGGCCTTGAAGGCCTCAAGGTCGAGCTTGTCGTTGTGGACTATGTTGATGTCCACGTGGATCTCGGTGGTATCGTACTGGTCCTTAAGGCCGAGGGAGACGAACTTGTTGGTGCCGACTATACGGTACACGAAGTTCGAACGGCCCTGGATCATTCCCTGGTTGACCAGCTTGCGGAAAGGCTCATCCTCGCAGACATAGCCGAGGTCATAGAGGAACTTGTTCCAGAATCTCGAGTAGATGAGATGTCCGGTGGCGTGCTCGGTGCCACCGACGTACAGATCCACGTTCCTCCAGTATTTGTCCGCATCCGCGCTGACCAGCGCATTGTCGTTGTGGGGATCCATATAGCGCAGATAATATGCGCTCGAACCTGCGAAACCGGGCATGGTGCTGGTTTCGAGGGGATGTCCCTTGTAGTTCCAGTCCTTGGCCCTGGAAAGGGGAGGTTCCCCGTTCTTGGACTTGTAGGACTCGATTTCAGGCAGCACCAGAGGGAGTTCCTCGTCGGGGATGGGGGTCGCGATTCCGTCCTTATAGTAGATAGGGAAAGGCTCTCCCCAATAACGCTGGCGGGAGAAGATGGCATCGCGCAGGCGGTAATTCGTCTTGCGGCGTCCCAGGCCGTGGGCCTCGACATAGTCCTTGGCGGCCTCTATGGCCTGCTTGACATCCATTCCGTTCAGGAATCCGGAATTGATCATCACGCCCTCCTTGGCATCGAAGCTCTGCTCGCTCACGTCCGCACCCTCGATTAGGGGGATGATGGGCAGGCCGAACTTCTTGGCGAAGGCATAGTCGCGGCTGTCGTGGGCAGGGACGGCCATAATGGCGCCGGTGCCGTATCCGGCAAGCACATATTCAGAAATCCAGATAGGAACTTTCTCCCCGGTAAGAGGATTTATGCCGTATGATCCCGAGAATACGCCGGTGACGCTCTTGGTCTCGGTCATACGCTCGCGCTCGGTCTTCTTCTTTACTTCCTTGATATAGGCCGCTACCGCCTCTTTCTGCCCGGGGGTGGTAAGTTCGTCCACCAGCTCACTCTCGGGAGCGAGCACCATGAAGGTGACTCCGAAAACGGTGTCGGCACGGGTGGTGAAGATGGTTATGGGCTTGTGGACATCGCCGCAGACGGTGTCGAAAATCATTTCCGTTCCCTCGCTCTTGCCAATCCAGTTGCGCTGCATCTCCTTGAGGGAATCAGTCCAGTCGAGCTTGTCCAGGCTGTCGAGCAGGCGGCCGGCGTAGGCGGAAACCCTGAGCTGCCACTGCGTCATCTTCTTCTGCTCCACGGGGAAGCCGCCGCGCACGGAAAGGCCGTCCTTGACCTCGTCGTTCGCAAGCACGGTGCCCAGGCCCTCGCACCAGTTCACGGATGTCTCCCCCTGATATGCAATGCGGTAGCGCATCAGTATGTCGGATTTTTCCTTGGCGGATGCTTTGCTCCACATCTTGGGGGTGATGTCATCGTAGCCAGTGGTTTCGAACTTGGAGATAAGTTCGGTTATGGGGCGGGCCTTGTCCATCTCGGGGTCGTACCAACTCTTGAACATTCGCAGGAACGCCCATTGGGTCCATTTATAGTAGTCAGGATCACAAGTACGGAAAGAACGGTCCCAGTCGAAGGAGAAACCGATGCGGTCGAGCTGCTGGCGATAGCGGGCGACGTTGTCGCTGGTGGTCTTCTCAGGATGCTGTCCGGTCTGGATGGCATACTGCTCGGCCGGAAGCCCGAATGCATCGTAGCCCATCGGATGGAGGACATTGAAGCCTTTGAGCCTCTTGTAGCGGGCATAGATATCGCTCGCTATGTAGCCGAGGGGATGCCCCACGTGAAGGCCGGCCCCGGAGGGGTAAGGAAACATGTCCAGCACGTAAAACTTGGGTCTGGAAGCATCCTCAACCGTCTTGTAGGTCTTTTCCTCAGCCCAACGCTTCTGCCATTTCTTCTCTATGGTCCTGAAATCGTAATCCATTTTTCTATCTTTTATTCTTGTTCTTTTTCTTTTCCAAAACGAAATCTACATAAACCGAAAGTTTGGTGCGCACGGCCTTGCCGGCAATCAGGCCCGGTTTCCAGTCGGGAGAGGCCTCGATCACCCTGATAGCCTCCTCGTCCAGAGATGGATGCACGCCCTTTACCACCGTAACCTGGCCCACGTGCCCCTTTTCGTCGATGACGAACTCCACCTGGACCTTCCCCTGTATGCCGTTCTCTGAAGCGTACTTGGGATAGCGCAGATACACATATACCCAGTTGGCAAGGAAGAACGAAGGATTGGTGCGGCCGAGGAAGGAAGGCTTGGTGTCACAATCGTCGAAGCTCACGACGGCAGCGGGCTTCTCCTGAGCCGGCCAGAAGGAAGGCTTGGCGGTACCGGAAAGGGTGACGCAGAAGTTGTAGATATATTCGCACTGGCGGGACAGTTCCTCATATTCAAGAGGATCTATTCCACCGTGATATTTCTTGAGGGGTTCGGCGGTGGTGAAGAACACCCCAGGAATCTCCTTTCCGAAGAAAGAACGGAAATCCGATTCTGCAGGTTCTCTCGCAGTAAGCACGGGCAGGGCCGGCTGCAGGGAAGATGATACCGCCGAAATTATCTTGTTCATATCCGCATTGGAAGCGGTATAGGCATAGAAGGCCTTGTTGGGATTGTCGAAGAGGTCGAGGTGGACGAACGCGTCGATGCGGGAGCTCTCTTCGAAAGCCCGGTTCAGGAAGTACCAGGAACCGGCGCTGGCGTGGGATGCGCCACCGAAGGCGGCGAAGAGGACCGAACGCTGCAGCAGCACCTTGTTGGTGGCAAGCTTTTCGGCCAGGGAGAGGAAAAGGGAAATCGCCGTAGCCGAAGATTGCGACAGGTTGGTGCTCACCACTATGTAGTTATCGTGCAGCGACTTGCCATAGCCGGGAATCCAGGCAATCACGTTGTGGCAAGTGAGGGTATCGCCATCTTCCGACTTGATTCCGAAAGAACGGAAATCGGCGCTGCCAAGCACGTCCAGTCCGGAAGACTCCAGACGGCGGGACACGAAGGCGGCGAGGGCTTCCTCGCTTCCGAGGGCGGAGAGGGAATCCGCGGCAGAGCGCAGGGCAAGCGCTTCCTCCCCGGCAAATAGTTCATCGTAAGATTGGGCTGCCGAGATGCCGGCGGAAAGCAATACGCAGATAATCAGAAAGATAAGGCGCTTCATCGGTTCATTCATTTACAAGAATCCATACATCCTTAGGGCAGAACGATTCCGTTTTGACCTTCTGGAGATTATCCCATAAATGTGCCAGAGTATCAGTTCCGGCTACACCGATAGCGGTAAAGCCGTTCCCATAAGGAACTTTCTGCACCGGATATCCGGCCCCTTCCGCTTTGGCGGCCATCCACGATGCGTTGGCGGCATTGGAGAACGCGCCCACTATGATATAATAGCGCTTGTCAAGCTTGACAGAGTTGGCCCTGCGCAGGCTGGAGACGGAAAGGATCATCTCGCCGGATTCCTTGATGCGGTCGATCAAGGCCAGCGAATCGGCCTTGGCCTTCTCCACGCGCCTCAGAGAATCCATCCTCGCCTGATGCGCGGCCTCCTCCCTGAGGATTAGCTCCCTTTTTGCAGCTATGTCGGCAGATGTCGGCCGTCCGGCAAGACGGCGGAAAGAATCGCAACCCTGCAGCAGGCAAAGAGCGAGGGCAAGCAGCATCAGAGCGGTTATCGGGCGTCCTTTCGTCATAATCTACAAATATAAGAAAAACTATCAGTCTTCGCTATCGAAAGCCTTCACAATTTTGCTCACAAGGGGATGGCGCACAATGTCTTTGTCGTCGAAGAATACCGTAGCAACTCCTTTGAGCCCCTTCACCAGTTCTATTCCGCGAAGCAGGCCTGAATCCTCTTTGCGGGGAAGGTCCACCTGGGTGGCATCACCGGTTACTATGAACTTGGCATTGGTGCCCATTCGGGTCAGGAACATCTTCAGCTGCCCCATATTGGTGTTCTGAGCCTCGTCAAGAATCACGCAGGCACCGTCCAGGGTGCGTCCGCGCATATAGGCCAGCGGGGCTATCTGTATAGTGCCTCCGGCTATGAATTCCTGAAGCTTGCGGGAGGGAATCATATCACCGAGTGCGTCATATAGCGGCTGGAGATACGGATCGAGCTTATCCTTGAGGTCCCCGGGGAGGAAGCCCAGCCTCTCCCCCGCCTCCACGGCAGGCCTGGTGAGTATTATGCGCCGCACTTCCCTGTTCTTGAGGGCACGCACCGCCAGAGCTATGGCGATGTAGGTTTTCCCCGTGCCGGCAGGGCCGACGGCGAAGATGAGGTCGTTGTTGAAATAGGCGCGGACCATCTTCTCCTGATTGGCGTTGCGCGCCCTGATGGCCTTGCCTTCGTTCGTGTGGACTATCACGGCATTTCCGTGTTCGGCAAGTACCGACGACGAAGAACGACCGGCAAAAAGGTCCTCGACATCATAGACCGTGAGATTGAGTTTGTGCTTGCGTATGGAGACCAGCTGGGCGAACTTGGCTTCGAAGTCGTTTATCTTGTCTTCGTCGCCTTCCACCTCGATCTCGTTACCCTTGCCCGAGACTTCCAGGCCGGGATAATAAGTACAAAACTCGTTCAGGATCCGGTTTCCGGGCCCCAGGACGCTCACGGGGTCGGCCGTGTCGAGGGTGATAGTTTTCTTCATTCTATTCCAGTAATAGCTTTAACTCTTTCCAAGGTGGACACCATATTGTCGTAGTCGCTCTTGTCTATCCAGTCGTCGCGGCGGCCTAGCTGCTCCGCGACAATCACCGTACGGTATCCGTCCGTCTTCTTGCCGGGAAGCGTGCACCACAGGAAGTGCAGTTCGGGCTCCAGCACCGACTTCTCCCCGCTTTCCTTGCGGAAGACGAATCTCAGCGTGGCCGCGAGTTCCAGCCTGGTATTGACGGCGCTCATATTCGAGACCGCATTCCCAAGCGAGTAGATCACCGGCACTCCTCCGATATGGGTGGTGTCCTGCACCACGTGGGGATGGGCACCCACTATCGCGTCCGCTCCCTGCTCCACCAGCCACTCTGCCCACTCTTCCTGCTTCCCTCCGTGCCTCAGCACATACTCCTCTCCCCAATGCGGCAGCACCAGTACGAAGTCGGCCATGGCTCTGGCACGCTTCATCTGCCGGGCTATCTCTCCCCTCTCCATCCGGCTCACTTTGGGATAGGCCTTATCCCCGCCGCAATTGGTGCCATAGGTAAAGTTGACTATGGCAAAGCGTACGCCTTTTACGCTGAGTATCAACGGATTGTTCCGCCGGTACTGCTCTTCGTCAAGGCCGCTTCCGGCAAAACAACTATACAGTTTCAAAGTCCTTTCGAGCCCTGCAGATCCCCGGTCCAAGATGTGGTTGTTGGCTGTCAGCAGCACATCCACACCTGCGTCCAGGATGCTGTTCCGGTAGCCTTCCGGAGCGCTGAATGCGGGGTACCCGGTATAGGGTGGCCCCGCAAGCGTAAATTCAGCATTGGCTATAGCCAGATCCGCTCCGGAAAGGAGCGGCCTTAAATCCTCCAGAAAGAGGGAGTGGTCGTACTGCAACTGCCTGGTGTGCATCATCACATCTCCTATGATGCAGATGCTCACCGTATCGGCAGCCGCCGTAGCGGCACTTCATTTACCGGAAGCGACTACCGCCTCGTACTTCTCGTATTTGGCCTGATACTCAGGATCGGTACGGAAACGGAAGCAAGCGTTCTTGATGTATTCCGCAACGGTGATCTTGATCTCGTTGTCCTTGGTAACCTCGTAGGCCTGCTCGAAAGCGACCACGGAAGCCTTGAGGGTCTTGTCGTACTCCTCTACCAGAGCCATATACTTGTTGTCGTCCATCTCGTTGGAGGCCTTCTCCTGGATATCGACGGCGTGATTGTAAAGGTAGATACCCTTGCCGATGTGACCATACTCATAGTTGGGGTCGATCTCGGCGCAGTGATCGTAAGCTGCGAAAGCCTCGTCCACCTGAGGAGGATCCATCTTGAGGCGGATGTTACCCTCGACATACCAGAGGGAGGCATTGTTGGGCTCGTTGGACTTGGCAACGTCGAGCAACTCGAACAGACGGTCGGTGCTGCCACCGGAAGTGGTGTAGTAGTTGATGAGACCGATGAGGATGCTCTGGCTCTTGGGATAGTTCACGAAACCTTCCTCGAGGTACTTGACGGAAAGCTCGGCGTTGCCCTCCTTCTCGGCGATGGAAGCGAGACGGGCGTACACGTCGCCATCCTCTCCGAAGTACTTGGTCTCGAGGCACTTCTCGAAGAAGACCTTGGACCTTGCCACGTCACCGGCGATCCATGCGGTAAGTCCGGCGTTGTAGAGGGAGTTGGTGTCCACCTGTGCGAAAGGCTCTACGAGAGATGCCTCGTATGCAGCCTCGAAGCACTTGGAAGACTCGGCGAAGTCCTGGAGCTGGTAGGCGGTGAGAGCATCGTTGGAGTACTTGTCGTGCACCATCGAGATACCGTCGGTGATATCCTTGGTCTTCTTGGCCTTGGTATCGAGCTCGTATGCCTTCTTGAAAGCGTTGAGAGCCTCTCCGAGAGGATTCTCCACTGCGGGCTTGGTAACCTTGATGATGGCCAGCTTGCCGTCGGAGAAATAGTAGTCGGCGGTCTCGAAGTGCTGGACGTTCATAGTGTTGCCCTGCACGGTGGCGGTACCGGTGCTGACGGGTTTCACACCCTGGAGGATGATTGCGAGCTCAGCTTCGGCGCAGCCGATATAGCCATCACCCTGAACCGTTCCATATGCATCAATATAGGTCTGGCCGAGTTTGATCCATACGGCCGGGTTTACAGCTTTCTTTTCGTTCTGGGTAGCGGCTTTGGCAGCCTCCACCTTTTTTGCAGCAGACTCAGCATTCTTTATGGTCTGAGCGTCGGCCATCTGTGCGAAAGCCAGGATTGCAATAGCGAAAATGATCTTTTTCATATAATTCACAGTTAGTTATTATTCGTTATCTGTAGTCGTTTCTGCACTTTCCGTGCCAACGGCTTCAAGTTCCTCTTCCTCCTCGCTCTTGGACACCACGGAAACAGCCGAAATAGCATCGCCGTCGCGGAGGCTGATGAGCCTTACGCCCTGGGTGGCCCTGCTGAGCACGCTGATGCCGGAAACAGCCATCCTGATGGTGAGGCCGGAACGGTTGATTATCATCAGGTCATCGTTCTCGGTGACATTCTTGATGGCCACCACGTTGCCGGTCTTATCGGTGATGTTCAAGGTCTTGACACCCTTGCTTCCGCGGGCGGTCAGACGGTAATCCTCGGGATCGGAACGCTTGCCGTAGCCGTTCTCGGAGACGACCAGCACGGTATGGTCGGCCGCATCCTCGGCGTTACGGTCATAGGTAATCACGCCCACTACCTCGTCATCGTCATCGATATTGATGCCGCGGACACCGGAAGCGCTGCGCCCGAGAGCGCGGACCTCAGATTCCTCGAAACGCACGCAGCGACCGTTCTTGGCGGCAATCATCAGCTGCTCGTTACCGTTGGTGAGCACTGCGTCGAGCAGTTCGTCACCCTCGCGTATGGTGAGCGCTATGATACCCTTGTTGCGGCTGCGCTTGTTGGAGTAGTCCTCGAGGCTGGTCTTCTTGATGATACCCTTCTTGGTGACCAGGGTCACGAAGTGGCTCTGTACGTATTCGCTGTCCTCGATGCGGGCGGCGTTGAGATATGTACGGATATTGTCGTCGGAATCGATGGCGAGCAGGTTCTGCACCGCACGGCCCTTGGAAGAACGCACTCCCTCGGGCAGCTCGTAAACCTTGAGCCTGTAGCACATACCCTTCTGCGTGAAGAAGAGCATTGTGGAATGCATGTTGGCCACGTAGATGTGCTCGATGAAGTCCTCGTCGCGGGTGGCGCCACCCTTCTTGCCGACGCCGCCCCTCGCCTGGGTACGGAATTCGGTAAGGGCTGTACGCTTGATATATCCGAGATGGGATATGGTGATCACCACGTCCTCGTCGGCATAGAAATCTTCGGGATTGAACTCGTCGGCGCTCATGGTGATCTCGCTGCGGCGGGCGTCGCCGTACTTGGCCTTCATCTCCTGGCACTCGTCCTTAACTATCTGGAGCTGGAGGGCGTCGCTGCCGAGGATCTCGATGCAGCGGGCGATGAACTTCTCGAGTTCGTCATACTCGGCCTGGAGCTTCTCGCGCTCGAGTCCGGTGAGCTGGCGGAGACGCATCTCGACGATGGCCTGAGCCTGGGCCTCGGAGAAGCCGAACTTGGAGATGAGCCCCTCGCGGGCCTCGTCCACGCTCTTGGAGGCGCGGATGTGGGCGATTATCTCGTCGATGATATCGATAGCCTTGAGCAGACCTTCCAAGATGTGGGCACGCTTCTGGGCCTTGTCGAGATCGAACTTCGTGCGGCGCACCACTACCTCGTGACGGAAATCGACGAAGTTCGCGATGATTTCCTTGAGGGAAAGGGTGCGGGGACGGCCCTTGACCAGGGCGACGTTGTTGATGGCGAAGCTCGACTGCAGAGGAGTGTACTTGAAGAGGGTGTTGAGCACCACGTTGGTGTTGGCGCCCTGCTTGACACGGAAGATGACGCGGACACCCTCGCGGGAAGTCTCATCATTCATATAGGTGATGCCCTCTATCTTCTTGTCTTCCACCATCGAGGCGATGCGTTCGAGCATCTCCTTCTTGTTCACCATATAAGGTATCTCGGTAACGACTATGGTCTCCTGGCCGCGGTCGTTGACTTCGATGTCGGTCTTGGCGCGGATGACCACACGGCCACGGCCGGTGGTGTAGGCATCGATGATGCCCTGGCGGCCCATGATGAGGCCTCCCGTAGGAAAGTCAGGGCCCTTGATATACTGCATCAGACCCTCGACGTCGATGTCCGGATTGTCGATATAGGCGCAGATGGCATCGCAGCACTCGCCGAGATTGTGGGGGGCCATATTGGTGGCCATACCTACGGCGATACCGGCGGAGCCGTTGAGCAGCAGCAGAGGCAGCTTGGTAGGAAGCACGGTAGGCTCTTCGATGGAATCGTCGAAGTTGAGCGTCATATCGACCGTGTTCTTTTCTATATCGGAGATGACATCCTCCGACATCTTCTCAAGCTTGGCCTCGGTATATCGCATAGCAGCGACGGGGTCACCGTCCATACTACCGAAGTTTCCCTGACCGTATATCAGCGGATAGCGCTGATTCCAATTCTGGGCGAGACGCGCCATTGCGTCATAGACGGAACTGTCCCCATGAGGATGGAACTTACCCAGGACCTCACCCACGATACGGGCTGACTTCTTGGTTTGTCCGCCATAAGACAGGCCCAGCCCGTCCATGCCGAAGAGAACCCTGCGCTGGACGGGTTTCAGACCGTCGCGCACATCAGGAAGGGCGCGCGATACGATGACCGACATAGAGTAGTCGATGTATGCGCTCCGCATCTCGTGATCAATCTCCACAGGCTCGATGTAACCGTGATTCACTTCGTTGAAATTTCCCTCACTGTCCATATTTTCTTTCTTAGATTTTACGCTTTTTCATAAACACGCAAATTTAACAAAAAAATCCGATTAAATTGTTATTTTTGCAAGCAATAATACCGCCTGAAAATGAAGATTTCCGAAGAATTTGACACCATCGTCGGATTTGCCCGCGAAGAAGCTATGAGAACCGGCAGCTACAGCATAGAAGCCGACCATCTCTTCCTCGGCATACTGCGGCACGGCAGCAACGCGGCGGTCGAGGCCCTGAAGTCCCGGGGCATAGATGCGGCCGAATGCAAATCGGAAATCGACTCGCTCATCTTCCACGAACATAGCATCCCCTATTCCAACGAGGACGACATACGCCTGAGCCGCGAGGGCAGCAATACGGTCAACCTGGCCATAGCCGACGCCATCGCCGAAGGTGCCCAGGAAGCGGGGGCCCTGCACCTTATGAAGGCCGTGTGCAAGCAGCAGGGCAGCAGGAGCAGCGAGTACCTGCGCAGGCACGGGCTCTGCAGCCAGGATTTCGGAGGGCGTCCGGCGGCCAGGAAGAAGGTCGAGGTAGATACGGGCCGCAAAGAGATGACCATACTCCTCTCCACCATTGGAAGGACATCCGATAAAAACATAGTCAGCTGATGAGAAAGACCGTTTTATGCATAGTCGCGTCTTGTTTCGCGCTGTTGGCCTTCTCCCAGAGAATGCCCGTCAACCTCACTCCCTCCGGAGAATATATGTTCGCACAGAGGGATACCTGCCAGCTGTTCCTGAGCGTCTATGACCCTGCCCCCGAGAGCGAAACCACCCTCGACGGCAAGGCCAAGCCCACCATTCTGTTCTCGTTCGGAGGAGGATTCATCATGGGCAGCCGCAATTCCCGCGAGTATCTGCAGTGGTTCCGCCGCCTGTGCGACAATGGTTACAAGGTGATTACCATCGACTACCGCCTGGGCCTGAAAGGCAAGGGCAACGTGGGAGTGACGCAGGTCGGAGTCATCTACGACGCTATCGAGGCAGGAGTGGAAGACCTTTACTCCGCCACTGCCTTCATAATCGACAATGCCGAGGCCCTGGGAGTGGATCCCGCCAAGATAGTCATCAGCGGATCCTCCGCCGGTGCCATCATTTCGCTGCAGGCCGAGTGGCACCTGTGCAACGGCACGGGCCACGCAGGAATGCTGCCCGAGGGATTCCGCTACGCCGGCGTGATGGCCTTCTCCGGAGCCATACTCTCCCGCGAGGGAAAGATACGCTTCGCCAAGGAGCCCGCGCCCGTGCTATTCTTCCACGGTATGTCCGACGGCATAGTCAACTACAAGAAAACAGTCTTCTTCAAGAACCGTTTCGAGGGCGCGGCTTCGCTTTCCAAACTCTTCGCGAAGAAGGAATACAACTACAACATCCACCGCTTCGAAGGCAAAAACCACGAGATTGCCGTATCCTTCCTGGCCACCTTCCCCGAGCAGCTCCGCTTCCTCGAAGAGAACGTGATACGCGGAAAAAGAAGGATCGTCGATGCAGTCATCAACGATCCTTCCATAAAGGCCTGGAATCTTAATTCCACCAAAGATATCTACAAGAACAACTAGGCGGTAAGCTTTTTGAGAACCAGCTCCACAAGCTCGTTGACACGCGGCTTGTAGTCGGTGTTGGCATCTTTCAGATAGCGGTGCGCAATGGCGCAGCATACGGTGATGGCATCGTGGCCGAGCTTTGCGGCCATTCCGGCGAGAGCCGAGCCTTCCATCTCGAAGTTGGTGATCCTGTAGCCCTTATGCTCGAACTTCTCGAAATCCTCGAGCATATCCGGCATTGCGAGGCCCT
Organism: Bacteroidales bacterium; assembly: GCA_016287875.1. GTDB lineage: Bacteria > Bacteroidota > Bacteroidia > Bacteroidales > UBA932 > Cryptobacteroides. Next base: position 16,910 of record JAEEXQ010000020.1, read on the forward strand.
GGCGCACGACGCGGCCCTGGGGGCCGTAGAATCCGGAGGCCGAAACGGTCATACCCTTTACGGTGCAATCCTTGAAGAGTTCGATGAGGCGCTCCGAACCACGCACGAAATACGGATCGGGCAGATGCTTGTTCCATTTGACAGCCTTCTTGAAAGCCTCTTCGAAGTCGAGGAGGGCTATCTGGTCGCGGCCTTCATACCAGTTCATCAGGCCGTCGCAGCCGACGGAGATGTGGCTGAGGATGAAGGATCCGAGAGGAATGTCGGGCTGTATGGCGCCGCAGGTTCCGATGCGTACGATGGTGAGTGTCTTATGCTCGGGCTTGACCTCGCGGGTCTTGAAATCGATGTTTGCGAGAGCATCCAGCTCGGTCATTACGATATCGATGTTGTCGCAGCCGATTCCGTGGGAAAGGGCGGTGACACGCTTGCCGTTGTAGGTACCGGTAGCGAAAGCGAATTCGCGGGACTGGCCCTTGACTTCGATGGTGTCGAATAGGGATTCGAACATTTTCACACGCCCGGGATCTCCGAACACCACCACGATGTCGGCAAGGTCCTCAGGCCTCATGTGGATGTGGAATGCCGAACCATCGGCATTGATGATGAGTTCTGATTCAGGTATTCTCATAAAGCGTTATTATTTATGTTTGGAGGCACGGAGGCGCGAAGCGCTGCGCACCAGCAGTTCATCTCTCAGTATCGCCCTGGCTGCCAGGAAATCGAGGATGACGGCGACGACCGGGAAAATGTCCGTAAAACCTATCGAGACAGGAGTTTCGGACGTGAACCAGCGGACTGCCATCCAGATCTGGAGGCCCAGGAGTATCAATGCTGCGAGATTGGAAAGACGCATCTGCAAAGTACGGGATTTAAGTGCCACTATCGCCAGCAGCTGGGCTGCAAGGGCGATGCTGAATAGCACGATGATGGCCGTAGAGTACGGATGGAAGTACATTGCGACGAGAAGCCCCGACGCAATCAGAAGATAAAGTGTCTGTATCCTTTGCCACATAGGCGTTATCTTGAATTGAACCTGGAAAGCACCGCGGCCTCGTAGGTCTTGGACACCGGTACCGCACCGATGCTCTCTATGCCGAGATCCAGCTGGTAGCCGTCCTTCTCCTTGCTGAGCACCTGCACTTTCGAGATGTTGATTATATATTTCCGATGGCAGCGCATCAGGTCGCTTTCCGCAAAGCTTTCCTCGACCGTCTTGAGGCGGCATCTGAGCATATACTGCTTCACGCTGCCGGTATAGTCCTGGTACCAGACCTTGATGTAATTGTCATCGGATTCTATGTAATAGATATTCCTCAGGCGCACGCTGAGTTTCATGGTTCCCTCGTTGTCGGCCATGGTTATGACCTTTTCGTCGGGAGCCGAGGTCGCCTGGTCGCTGACCACCGTGCCCATATTCATAAGCCTGATGGTCTGGCCGCGTTTCTGCCACTTGAACAGCACCACTATCGCGGTAATTGCAAGCACCACCACGGAGGCACCCAGCACTATCGCGGCCGTAAGAGCCTCGGGGCTGGTGCGCAGCGACATAAGGGCGCTACGCCCTGAGGGATGGAATACCAGCGCAAGACCTGCGAGCAAGGCAAGGAACGCGGTCGAAAGGGCCACGATCACTTCCAGCAGGTATGGCGACTGGTTGTTCTTCATCATTCACCCGCTTCTTTGAGGCGCTCGGCGTTCTCGGCCACCTGCAGCGCGTCGATGCAATCCCTGATATCTCCGTCCATAAAGGCGGGGAGATTGTACATTGTCCAATTGATCCTGTGGTCGGTAACGCGGGACTGAGGGTAGTTGTAGGTACGGATCTTGGCGGAACGGTCCCCGGTGGAAACCATCGTCTTACGCTTGGCAGCGATGCCGTCCAGGTACTTCTGATGCTCCATGTTGTAGAGTCGGGTACGGAGTTCCTCCATTGCGCGCTCGGCGTTCTTGATCTGGGAACGCTCTTCCTGGCACTGGACCACTATTCCGGAAGGAATATGGGTCAGACGCACGGCCGAATAGGTAGTGTTGACTCCCTGTCCGCCAGGGCCGGATGCGCAGAAGAGATCCTTGCGTATATCAGCGGGATTGATCTCGATATCGAACTCGCCGGCCTCGGGGAAGACCGCCACGGATGCGGCGGAAGTCTGGATACGGCCCTGAGTCTCGGTCTGGGGGACACGCTGCACGCGGTGCACTCCGGATTCATACTTCATAATGCCGTAGACTCCGTCGTTGCCGGAGAGCTTGAACACCACCTGCTTGAAACCTCCGGAAGTGCCGGGGGCCTGGTCGGAAATCTCCAGCTTCCATCCCATATTCTCGGCGAAGTGCTGGTACATACGGAAGAGGTCGCCGGCAAAGATTGCAGCCTCGTCGCCGCCGGTACCGCCGCGGATTTCCACCATTGCGTTCTTGCTGTCATCGGGATCGGCGGGGATGAGCAGGAGCTTGATGTTCTGCTCTATTCCCGGAATCGCATTCTCGATCTCGGAAATCTCTTCGCGGGCCATCTCCTTCAGTTCGGGATCGTTCTCGTTCATGAAGACGTCCTTCGCGGAAGCGAGGTTCTCAAGTTTCTTCTTATAATCCAGACCAGCCTTGATGATGGGTTCCAATTCCTTGTAATCCTTGTTGAGCTGGACGTACTTCTTCATATCCGACATCACGTCGGGACTGGAAAGCTGCTCCTGAAGCGAAGCGAACTTGTCCTGCAGCGAAAGTACTTTTTCTAGTAATTTGGTATCTGCCATAAATGATTATTCTCCTATCTTCTTGATGTAGCAGCGACGCCTCATGAAAGGCTCGTGCTCATAGCTGTTCCAGATATTCACCGCACCGTTGCTTTCGATCTGGGGATTGGAGATGGCCCAGCGCATTCCTACGCGTATGGCCTTGTCCGCCATCTCCCTGTAATAGACCGAAGACACTCCCCTGTTCTGCCACTCGGGCACGGCCCCGTTGATCATAAGGTCGGTGGTTTCGAAATTATGCAAAGCCCTCAGCAGATGGAACCATCCGAAAGGGAATAGCCGGCCTTTGGCCTTCTGCAGAGCCTTGGAAATGGTGGGGAAGGATATACCGAAAGCCACGATCTCGTCGTTTTCGTCAAGCAGCAGGCAGCTGGCCTTGTCGGAAATGTAGGGCATGGAATCCTTGGCTTCCTGCTCAATCTCCGCGTCGGTGAAAGGGATGAAATTGTACACCGTTTCGGAGAAGCTGTCGCTGTACAGGCGGAAGAACTTGTGCACCATCTCAGGATTCTTCTTAAGTTCGTCCAGGCTGCCGAAATGCAGCTTGTACTTCTCTTCCACGATCTTGGCGACCCTCCTGGCCTTCTCGGGCACGCCGTGGTTGGCCACCATACGGTACTGCACCCAGTCGCATTCCTTCTCGAAGCCCAGTTGCTCGAGGAAATCGTTGTAATACGGATAATTGTAGATGCAGTTGAAAGGAGGGATGTTCTCGTAACCTTCCACCAGCATTCCCTGCTTGCCGAGGGTATTGTAGTAAAGAGGCCCGTGGATGGTGTCCATCCCGTGCTCCTTCGCCCAAGCCTGGGCCGTCTCTATGAGCAGGCGGGCCACCTTGATGTCCTTGATGGTGTCGAACCAGCCGAAACGGACGCACTTCTTGTCGTAGCGCTCGTTGTAGCGGGGATTTATCATAGCGCAGATGCGGCCGACCACCTTGTTGCCATCCAGCACCATCCACATCTTATGCGTACAGTATTCCAGGGCTGCATCCTTGGTGAGATTGCGTATCTCGCTCTTGTGCAGCGCCGGAACATACTGGGGGCAACCCCTGTAGAGGGCGTCAGGAAAACGCACGAAACGTACAACGTCCTTGGCGTCTTTAACTTCTGTTATCCTGTATTCTGACATAGCCTGCAAATATAACTCTTTTTTATTTTATGACGTGCCAGTGGGGCCCGAAGCGCTCGAAGGCGGCACGGTCGAGGGCCTCGCGGTCGTCGGGATGGGCGATGCTTATCATAAGCTTGGCGCGCTCCTGGAGGGACTTGCCATAAAGGTCGACGGCACCGTACTCTGTCACTATCCAATGGGCATCGGCACGGGGTGTGACGACACCCGCTCCGGGATTGAGCTGGGCCACTATCTTGTTCTTGCCCTTGTTGGTGCGGGAAGCGAAAGCGGTGATGCTCTTGCCACCCTCGCTCATGGAGGCTCCGCGGACGAACTCTACCTGCCCGCCGGTGCCGGAGAAGATGCGCGTGCCTATGCTGTCGGCACTTATCTGACCGGTTATATCAACCTCGGTAGCCGAATTGATGGCCTTCATATGAGGGTTCTGCCTGATTACGAAGGGATCGTTGACATACTTGATGTCGCGCATCAGCACGTCGGGATTATGGTCGATGAAGGAATAGACATCGTTGCTGCCGAGAAGGAAGGAGGCCACGATCTTTCCCTTGTCTATGGCCTTGCAGGAGCCGTTGATTACGCCCTTCTTGATAAGGCGCAGCAATCCGTCGGCGAACATCTCGGTATGCAGGCCGAGGTTCTTGTGGTCCACCAGCTGGGCAGCAAGCGCGTTGGGCAGGGCCCCGATTCCCATCTGTATGCAGTCCCCGTCCTCCACGAGAGCCGCGCAATTCTTGCCTATCAGCACCTCGGTGGGAGTGGGCTCGGCGAAGGCGGCCGTAACGAGCGGAGTGTCGTCCTGCACCAGATAGTCGAACTGGTCCACGCTGAGAAGGTCACCATAGGCGAAGGGCACATTGGGATTCACCACGCCTATCACCAGGTCGGCGCTCTCCACTGCGGCAACGGAGCAGTCGACCGAAGTCCCCAGCGACACCCTCCCCTGCTCGTCCGGCAGGGAAACCTGCACCAGGGCGGCACCCAGAGGAATCTGCCTGCTGCGATAAAGCTTCTGGCTCTCGCCCAGATGCACGGGCAGATAGTCGGCATAGCCGGCATTCACGTTGGCACGCACGTTGGGGCCAAGGAAGAAGCCCTGGTCGAAGAAGATGCCCTCGTAGCGGGGCTCGCTGTAAGGAGCCGGGCCTTCGGTGTGGAAGTGATGGAAATGCAGGTCCCTCACATCCCCGGCATCAGCCCTGCGGCAGAGCGCGCTTATCAGGCAGTGCGGCACGCTCGCCACGCTGCTGAGATGTATATGGCTGCCGGAAGGAATATGGCTCACGGCCTCATCTGCGGAGACGTATTTAATTGCTTTCATTAGTTATAATTCTTACTTTTGCATCTAATCTACAAATTTAACAAATATTCTGATGCATACAAAGGAAGAGAAACTTGCCGCCTTCGCCGAAGCGCTGGGAATAATGGAGACACTGAGGGCCAAATGCCCCTGGAATGCCGCACAGACGACGGAGAGCCTGCGTCCTATGACGATCGAGGAAGTGTATGAACTGAGCGACGCCGTGCTGAGGGGCGACGACAAGGACCTGCGCAAGGAGCTCGGCGACGTGCTTCTGCACATCATCTTCTACGCCAGGATTGCCGAAGAGGAAGGCCGCTGGGACATAGCCGACGTAATCCGCGGGCTTTGCGATAAGATGATCTTCCGGCATCCCCACGTGTTCGGGAACGGTGCATCGGAAGGCATGACGGAGGAAGAAGTCGCCAAGAACTGGGAGCTTATCAAGACCAAGGAAAAAGGCGGCAACCGCACCATACTGGGCGGAGTTCCCAAGAGCTTCCCGCCCATACTCAAGGCCTATGCAATGCAGGACAAGGCCCGCAGCGTAGGTTTCGACTGGGAAGAGCCCCGGCAAGTCTGGGACAAGGTGGAAGAGGAGCTTGGAGAGGCCCGCGAAGCCGTCGCGGAAACGGATCCGGCACACAAGGAGGAGGAATTCGGGGACCTGCTCTTCGCGGTCGTCAACGCCGCCAGACTTTACGACGTGGACCCTTCGGTAGCACTCGACAAGGCCTGCGAGAAATTCCGCCGCCGCTTCGGCTATCTGGAAGAGCAGACCATACAGCAAGGCAAGGACCTCAAGGAAATGAGCCTCGCCGAGATGGATGCCATCTGGGACGAAGGAAAAGCTAAAGGGCTGTAAAGAAAGAGAAATGCACGCGCCCGTAAACCTTCTCTTTCACGAAGGCGGGATGGGCGGTGAATGAGTGTTCATCCCCGTGTTCCAGGATGAAATAGCACTCGGGATGAAGGATATTCTGCCCCAGGACCTTGTCCGGCAAGGTCTCCAGCCCCTCCAGGGCATAGGGCGGATCAGCGAAGATAAGATCGAATTTTTCGGTGCAGATGGGCAGGAAGTCGAAGACATTGTCCCTCACCATCGTGACATTGCCCAAACCGAGCCGGGCGGCCTCGCGCTTGATGAAGGAGGCATTCTCCCGGGCCATTTCCACGCAATACACGCGCGCCGCTCCGCGGGATGCGAACTCGAAACTGATGGCGCCCGTGCCTCCGAAAAGGTCCAGCACCTTCAGGTCCTCGAATTCATATTCGTTGTTCAGTATATTGAAAAGGCCCTCCTTCGCGAAATCCGTGGTGGGCCTCGCCGCGTAGCGCTGCGGCAGTTCTATAGTCTTTCCCTTGAGGGTGCCGCCTATTATCCTCATATCTGCTCCACCGACTTGAAATAACGGTAGAGGCTCATCTCCTCCTCGGGGCCTATGAAACTGCGCAGGCAGATGGTGGACACCTCGGGATTCAGCTGAAGCTGCTTGAGGGCGAGGAAGATGTAATATTCGGCAGTCGTGAAATCGGGAGCCTCGAACACATTGGCCAGCAGCAGGCTTCCGCCCTGGGCTATGGCCAGATAAAGATTGCCTTCCTTGTGGGAGGCTACGATCTTGTTATAGTCCCGGCAGAGAGGCAGGGCCTCGAGCACGTAATATAGCTCAGGCATAGCTTCCACATCCTCGCTAGGGACGGCATAAACCAGCACGGCATCGTAGCGGGGAACATCCACCCACTTCACGACCTCGTCACCCTTCAACGATGCGACTTCTGCAAGAAGGTCTCTGGCAGAAGTCGTATTGAAGAAGTGCGTCGGCACTAAGGTGCACGCAGGCGTCAGGATGGAAAGATCCACTACTATTCCCAGTTACCGGCGTTATTGTTAGGTGCGGTGATGGAACCCACCTGCAGGCCCTCGTAGCGGTTCTGGTCCCTTCTCTCGGCATCGAGGTTGATGCGGAGCTGGTTGTCCATTCCGCGGAGGAGGAGCTTGTAAGGCATCTTGGCCTCGAAGAGGGGAACCGGAACACCGGTGACGGTCTTCACGACGGCATCCATGAATACGGGCTGGCCGCCGGAGAAAGGAATGTATTTGAGGGAGTCGACTACGAAATCATCCCTGTGGAGGAAGAGGGTATCCTTGACGGGGATTTTGGTAGCCACGTTGAAGACGAGGTTCTTGTCGCCAGCCTCATAGAGTTTGAGAAGGTCTTCGCCGGTAAGTTTCTTGCGGGATGCCTTCTTGATCTTGTCGGTATGGGCAACGGCGAGGGAGTCGTCCATGGAACCGATCTGCATGACGATTTCCATCTTGCCGTTGTTATAGAAATCGGCAAGGGAGTCGACGGTGGAGACGAACTTGCCGTTCTCGCTCTTGTATGCTACCTGCAGAGTACGGATATCCTTGAGGCGCTGGATTGCCACGCTTTCGCGATATTGCTGCTGCTTTTTGAATTCGACGGGCTTCATGACGCTCTTGACGATCAGGTAAACCAGACCGATGCAGAGAATGAAGAGAAGTACCTCAAAAAAGATCTTTACTGATTTTTTCATATTGTGTTCTGATAATTTCAACTATATCCGCACAAAGTTAGAAAATTCATTTTTCAAATGCAATATTCTTATTAAATTTGCCCACGAAAATAATGGAAAACATATCTTTGCTGAACCATATCCTTAGCTCTGCTGACAAGCTTTCCGTCGTGGTCCATACACATCCTGACGGAGACGCCGTCGGCAGCGGCTCGGCAATGGTCTCGTACCTCTCGGAAAGGCTCGGCAAAGATGCCCGCCTGATAGTGCCCGACGCCATCCCCGACAACCTCTCCTTCATAACGGAAGGAATGTCCGTCCTGGATGCCGGAGCGGCCCCGGAGGAGGCCCTGGAGCGCATCGCCGCATCCGACCTCATAGTGGTTCTGGACCTCAACGACCTGAAGCGCACCGAGCAGCTCTGCCCCGCCCTGGAAAGTTCCAAGGCGGTCAAAGTGCTGATCGACCACCATCTCAGGCCCGTCCTCGAACCCTTCGCCCTGGCATTTTCCGAGCCCTCGAGGTCTTCCACCTGCGAACTGCTCTACTTCATACTCAAGGAGCTCGAGCAGGGGAACATCGGAGCCCTCCCCACGAAGTGTCTTGCCAGCCTGATGACAGGTATGACCACCGACACCAACAATTTCAACAATTCCGTCGGCCCCGACACCCTTAAGATGGCCGGCGAACTGCTGCAGGCCGGCGTGGACAGGGACCTTATCATCGACAAGCTCTACCATAGCGACAGGGAGGAGCGTGTGATGGCCTTCGCCGATATGATGTCCAGGCATCTGACCATACTCCCGTGCGGCGTCTCATATATGATCATGACCGAGGAGATGCAGCGTTCCTACGGGCTGGAGCCGGGCGAGACCGAAGGCCTGGTGAACCAACCCTTGAACATGGCCAAGGTGCGGATGAACATCTTCCTCCGCGAGGAAAACGGGCTTTTCCGCGTCAGCATCAGGTCCAAGAGAGGCCTGTCCGCCAGGAACCTTGCCGATGCGGCATTCCACGGAGGCGGGCACGAATGTGCCGCCGGAGGCAAGCTCAGGTGGCCCGAAGACATTCCGGACAGAGACTCCGCTGCCGCCTACATCGAGGAAATCACGGCACGATTTCTGCGAAACGAAACGACGAACTGAAAGACGATTATGAAACTTGAATATCTGATAGCCGCGGCCGTTTTGCTATCCTTCGCTTCCTGTGCGAAGGACGGCGGCAGCGCGAAGAACGAAGACGAAAAAAGGTATTTCGACGCGTGGATTTCCCAGAACCATCCCGACGCCGTACGCACCAAGCTTGGAGCCTATATCCTCAGCCAGACCGAAGGGACGGGCGTTCCTGCGGGAGATTCAGCATTCGCCCGCATCGATTACAGTTCCTTCAAGCTGAACGGCGACCTGGTCTCCACCACCAAAGAGAAGATGGCACGGCAGTGCAACATCTATTCATCTTCCGAATATTACGGCCCTTATCTTGCGTACCGCGGCACCAAGCTGGAATCCATGGGTGCCGGCCTGGAAGAGGCTGTGGCCGGAATGAAGGTGGGCGGCAAGATGACCGTGGTCATCCCCGGATGGCTGAGCGAGGCCAAAAGGTATGACAGCGAGCAGAAGTATCTCAAGAACTGCTCCGGCACCGACTACATCTACGAGCTGGAGCTTGTGGATGTCTTCAACGACGCAGACAAGTGGGAGAAGGACTCCCTGCGAAGATATATGGCCGCCAACCATCCCGGAGCCGTGGAAGATGCCGACTATCCCGGATTCTTCTACGTCCAGTCCAGGCCCGGTGCCGCCGGCAAGGAATTCCCTTCCGATACCACCTTCTACATCAACTACACCGGCCGTCTTCTGAACGGCAAGGTGTTCGACACCACCATCGCCGATACCGCCAAGGTCTGGGGGCTCTATTCCAGTTCCTCCACCTATAAGCAGAAAAAGGTCACCTGGCCTTCGTCCGGCCAGAATTTCACCAATATACAGCTTGCCGACAACGACATAATCAAGGGCTTTGCATACGCCATCAGCAAGATGCATCCCGGAGAAGCCGGCGACTGCTATTTCGTATCCGGCTACGGATACTCCTACAGCGGATCCGGAAAGACTATTCCCTCCTGTTCTCCTCTGAGTTTTTACATCGAGACCACGGAGGCACCCTAATATATGCCTGACACGACAGAAGGAAGAGCGCCGATAGAGCTCGAAACCAAGAAGATCAGCACCTTGCTGAAAGAATACGCGGTCCCTGGCATCATAGCCATGACCGCGAGTTCTTTGTACAATATGGTGGACAGCATCTACATCGGCCATATCCAGGATGTCGGCGCCCTGGCCATCTCCGGCATCGCCGTGACCTTCCCCATAATGAATCTCGGGACCGCCATAGGCACGCTGGTCGGCGTGGGAGCATCTACCCTGGTATCGATGCTGCTGGGCCAGAAGAACTATGTCACCGCCAACAAGGTACTGCCCAACGTGGTAACCCTCAACGTCGTGCTCGGTGCCATCTTCTCGGTCCTGCTGCTCTGCTTCCTGAAGCCCGTCCTGTACTTCTTCGGAGCCAGCGACGCCATCTATCCCTTCGCCCGGGACTATATGGTCATAATACTCGCGGGATTCATCATCTCCCACCTGTACTTCGGCCTCAACGGAATGATACGCGCCACCGGCAATCCCCGGCTTGCGATGGGCCTGACGCTGTTCACGGTCATATCCAACGCCATCCTGGACCCGATCTTCATCTTCGGGCTGGGGCTCGGGGTGAAGGGCGCCGCAATAGCCACCGTGCTATGCCAGGCGATGTCGCTCACCTACAGCATACTCTACTTCTCGTCCGGGAAGAATGTCATACGTTTCGGCAAGCGCATATTCGGCTTCAGCGCCAAGATAGCCCGCACTTCGATGGGCATAGGGATGGGGCCCTTCCTGATGAATACCGCCGCCTGCCTGGTTTCCATGTTCATCAACCAGCAGCTGCGCCACTACGGCGGCGACCTTGCCATAGGAGCCTACGGAATTATCAACCGCGTGGCATTCCTGTTCGTGATGGTAATCATGGGCATCAACCAAGGGATGCAGCCCATAGCCAGCTACAACTACGGCGCCGGCAAGGGAAAACGCGTCAAGAAAGTCTATTGGCTCAGCGTTTTCTGGGCCTCGGCCGTATGCGTGCTAGGATTCATAATCTTCGAATTCCTCCCCGGCCCTGCGGTGGCGATGTTCACATCCGATCCCGAGCTCAAGAAGCTTGCGGTGCACGGAATGCGCCTCATGAATGTAATGTTCCCCATAATCGGATTCCAGATAATCAGCACCAACCTCTTCCAGTGCCTCGGCATGGTCAAGAAGAGCGTTTTCCTCTCGCTGAGCCGCCAGCTCATCTTCCTGCTGCCGGCCCTTTACCTGCTTCCGCTGGCCTTCGGGATAGAGGGCGTGTGGCTGAGTTATCCTGCATCCGACGTGCTGGCATTCACCTGCACGGTGATAATGGTAATCCATCTAATACGCCATCTGGAAAAAAGTGAAGATCCCCAATAAGAAATATGTCTATGCCGCCCTGGCGGTCCTGGTCCTGCTCGTCGTACTGATCCTTGCCATCCCTTCCGGTAAATCCGGAAGCAGGAGCACCCGCTCCATCCGCGGCATCAACGCCGTGCTCACCAACGAAATGTCCGACTCCGAAAAGCTCGGCAAGATGGAGAAAGAGGTATGGAATTTCATGCGCCGCTGGCAGATAAGGGGGATGGAGCTCTGCATAATGCGCCACGATTCCCTGCTGTATGCGAAAGGCTTCGGCTGGGCGGACCAGATGACCGAGGAAGCCATGCGCCCGGGCACCATAATGAGGGTGGCTTCCGTGAGCAAGCTCATAACGGCCGCCGGAATAATGAAACTGGTGGAGAATGGGGAGCTGAAGCTTTCCGACAAGGTTTTCGGCCCCCACGGCATACTCAACGACACCATCTACACCAACCATATTTCCGACAAGAAATACTACGACATAAGCGTGGAGCAGCTGCTGCGGCACGAGGGCGGCCTCACCATCCGCAGGGGCGACCCTATGTTCCGGACCAGGGACTGGATGAACATCTACCAACTGAAGAAGGTTCCCGACCAGCAGACCCTCGCTTCCATAGCTGTGCGCAAGCGCCTGGGTTACACTCCCGGAAAGAGCCACGAATACTCCAATTTCGGATATCTGCTGCTGAGCATGATAATCGAGCGCAAGACTGGCCAGCCTTACGAGAAATGGATGAAAGAGAATGTCCTGGAACCTGCCGGCTGCGTGGATTTCCATCTGGCTCATAATTCCTACGAGCAGAAGCATCCCGGCGAAAGCCGCTATCATATGCAGGACAACGACCCCCTGGTGCCCAAGTACGACAACAGTCCGGATTCCGTGGTACGCTGCTACGGCGGCAACGACATACGGGCGCTCAAGGGCGCCGGCGCGTGGGTATGCTCAGGCCCCGAACTGGCCCGTTTCGTGGCTTCGATAGATGGCAGGCCGGGGATCAAGGACATACTTTCCAAGAAGAGCATCCACGCTATGACAACCCACAGCGACGACCACAAGTTCGGCCTGGGATGGAACAGCGTCGATCCCAAGAAAGGCTGGATGCGTACCGGTTCTCTTTCCGGCACCAGCGCCTACGTGATGTATTTCCCTGATGGAGACTGCTGGATACTGCTTTCGAACACTCACGCCTGGAAAGGCCCCAGGTTCTCCCGCATCACCCATAATTTCATAAAACAGTGCAGGGAGCGCTATGGCAGCAAACTCCCCGCACAGGATCTTTTTACATTGACGCGATGACTTCCCGGTTGGCTGCGGCCACCCTGGCCGGAATCAGTTTGTCCACCTTGCGGTCGTAGGTCATAAGTCCGTTCACTTCCCTCTCCACATCGGTAGTCTGGGTATAGACCGCCGCCGCGCATCCTTCTTGGATTATGGGGATGAGCATCTTGGCGAACTCCTCATACTTGGCGGTCGCTTCTTCCGAATTCGAGAATTTCACATAGCCCCAGTTGCGCTGGTCAACCCAGGTATGGCCCTCGATCGGAAGGCCTATTCCTCCGTATTCCCCAAGCACGTTCACCATCTCGGTATCCCAGATACGCATCCTGGGTTCGGGGTAATGATGGGAGTCGAGTATATCCCCCACCCCGCCGGAAATCCAGTTTCCGCCGGAAGCCATATTCACCAGACGGTAAGGATCAAGCGTCTTGGTCATCTCCACGACCTGCGGGGTATCGAACTGCCCCCAGGCCTCGTTGAAAGGCACCCAGACCACTATGCAGGGGAATTTCTTATGCTGGTTGATGATTTCCTGCCATTCGTGTATGAAATTGCCGCGGGCAGCGATGGTGAGCTGGTCGGAATTTCCAGCATCATAGACATCCTCTCCCTGCCCCCACTCGCCGGCCTTGCAGAGGGCGACGCTGGGCATATCCTGCCAGACCAGTATTCCCAGCCGGTCGCAATGGTAATACCAGCGGTCAGGCTCGACCTTCACGTGCTTGCGTATCATATTGAATCCGTATTCCTTGGTGCGCTCGATATCGTAGCGCAAGGCCTCGTCGCAAGGGGCCGTGTACAGGCCGTCCGGCCACCAGCCCTGGTCGAGGGGGCCGTACTGGAACAGGGGCTCGCCGTTGAGAGCCATACGCTTATGGCCGTCGGCATCCCTGACTGCGGAAATCTCGCGGAATGCAGTATAACCTTCCACCTTGTCTATGGTCTTTCCATCCTTTACGAGAGTGATGCGCAGACCGTAAAGATAGGGATGGTCAGGAGTCCAGAGTTCGGGAGCGTCGATATGGACGACTGCTTCGCCCTTGTCGGCAGTGGCGCTGGCCAGGACCTTGCGGGAGGGCTTGGCAGTGTCGTATCCGATCCCGCCTTCCAGCAGTTCCACCACGGCTTCTCCTTCACCGCGGACTTCGGCAGCCACGAAGGCATCTCCCTTGGCTATGTCGGTATGCACCTGGTAGCCGGCAATGTTTCCCCTCTTGTCGACCGCCTCCGCCCAGACCGTCTGCCAGATTCCGGAAACGGACTGGTACCAGATGCTCCCGCGCTTGGGACTGAATACCTGCTTTCCGCGGGGCTGCAGGGAGCCGGCCTCGGTGGCATCGGTGACCTTCAGCACTATCTCCTGTGTTCCTGAGGTGAGGTAGGGACTGATATGGAATTCGAAGGATGCGTACCCGCCCTGGTGGGCGCCGGCCTTATGCCCGTTCACCCAAAGTTCGCAGGCCCAGTCCACTGCCCCGAAATGAAGGATGACAGCCTTGTTCTTCCATCTGGCCGGGAGCTTGAAACTGCGCTTGTACCAAAGGGCCTGGGTATCATCCAGGCTGCCTGCCACTCCGGACAGCGAAGATTCCAGGGGGAATGGCACCAGTATCTGCCCGTCGGGAGCCGGCATAGCATCCGCGTCGATGGGGCTGATGGCATAGTCCCAGAGTCCGTTCAGATTCAGGTAGGACTCCCTCGCCATCTGCGGGCGGGGATACTCCTGATGCACTTTGGCAGGATCGATCTTCTCGGCCCAGACAGTCTTGATATGGTCACCGGCGGGGGCCCAGGTGGTTTCGGAGGAATTGCAGGCGCAGAGCATTGCCGCGCACATTGCCAGGATAGATAGTTTCTTAGTCATTGTCTGAGTGTTTGCACAAATTTACGAAAAATATTATCTTTACGACTTATGACACGCAAATTATCCCTGCTCATCATCTGTCTTGCCGCGCTGTTCCAGACAGGCCGCGCGCAGGCAGACTTCCTGCTCCCGCAGAACGAAGAATTCCGGGGGGCCTGGCTGGCGACGGTGGCAGGGCTGGACTGGCCTTCCTGCGACGATCCGGCCATAATCCAGCAATTGCGGCTGGTGGAGCAGATCAAAGGGCTGAGGGAGCTGGGATGCAACACTCTCATCTTCCAGGTAGTGAGCAATATGGATGCCCTCTATCCCTCGCGCATACTTCCCTGGAGCGCGGTGCTCACCGGCAAGGAAGGGCAGGACCCTTACTACGACCCCCTGGCCCTGGCGGTACAGGTAGCCCACGAATGCGGGATGCAGATCCACGCCTGGATCAATCCCCTGCGCGTCTGCCGCGACGATGTCACCCCCCACCACGAGAGTCACGTCAGCATCTCCCACCCCGAATGGGTGCAGAACTACAAGCATAAGCTCTACCTCGATCCCGGCAATCCCGAAGTGGTGGAATTCCTCAGGAACATTGCCAAGGAAATCGTGGACAACTACGCCGTGGACGGGCTGCACATCGACGACTACTTCTATCCCGACGGGCTCCAGAAGGATGGGAAGGGATGGAGGAACGATATGTTCGAGCTCTACGGCAAGAACAAATCCCTGGACAGCTGGCGCTTCGCCACCATCAACAACGTGGTGCGCACCCTGTACGAAGCCGCCCACGAGAGCCGTCCCGACATCGTGTTCGGGGTCTCCCCCTCAGGGCGCCTGGCGAACACCTGCCGTCTATACGCGGACCCGCGGATGTGGGTAAACGAAGGCACGGTGGAC
>JAEEXQ010000021.1 GCA_016287875.1 Bacteroidales bacterium
CTACGATTATATCATCATAGACTGTTCCCCCTCGCTGGGCCTGATCACGGTGAACTGCCTTACCGCCGCCGATTCCGTCATCATCCCCGTCCAGCCCGAGTTCTTCGCTCTGGAGGGTCTGGGAAAGCTGCTGCAGACCATACGCCTGGTGCAGGGCGAAGTGAATCCTTCCCTTACCATAGAGGGCTTCCTGGTAACGATGTTCGACGGCCGTACCAAGGTCCACACCCAGGTTGTCGCCGAGCTGCGCGAGCATTTCAAGGATATGGTCTTCCGTACCATCATCCAGCGCAACATACGCCTCAGCGAGGCCCCCAGCCATGGCAAGCCCATCATACTTTACGACATCATGAGCAATGGTGCCAACAACTACATGAGCCTCTCGGCCGAAGTGCTCGAGAGAAATGGAGAGAAACGCAATGAGCAATAAAGAACCTCGCGGGCTCGGAAGGGGCCTGGGCGCCCTGCTGGGCGAAGACATAAATGTGGATCAGTTCCGCAAGCCGGTAGGCTATGTGAACAAGGAAATCGCCGGGGCCCGTCCCCGTCAGGATTCGTCCGACGTGCTCCGCATCCCCGTGGAGAAAGTCGAAGCCAATCCTTTCCAGCCCCGTATGGCCTTCGACCAGGAGGCTCTGGAGGAACTGGCTGCATCTATACGCACCCTCGGGCTCATCCAGCCCATCACGGTCCGCAAGATAGCCGACGGCCGTTACCAGATAATCAGCGGTGAGCGCCGTTTCAAGGCCAGCCGTATGGCC
Organism: Bacteroidales bacterium; assembly: GCA_016287875.1. Lineage (GTDB taxonomy): Bacteria > Bacteroidota > Bacteroidia > Bacteroidales > UBA932 > Cryptobacteroides. Next base: position 762 of record JAEEXQ010000021.1, read on the forward strand.
GGTATGTCGATGATCCCCGCCTACGTGCGCGATGCCGACGACCAGGGAATGCTGGAGATGGCCCTCGTGGAGAACATACAGCGCGAGAATCTCGACCCCATAGAGACGGCCCTCAGTTTCCAGCGCCTTATGGATGAATGCAAGCTCACCCAGGAGGCTATGGCCGACAGAGTGGGGAAGAAGCGCGCCAGCGTGGCCAATACCCTGCGCCTGCTGAAGCTTCCCGTCAAGATACAGCACGACCTGAAGGTGGGATTGCTGAGCGTAGGTCACGCCAAGGTGCTGCTCGCTCTTCCCGATGCCCCCGCCCAGGAGAAATTCTGCGACCTGACTATTAAGGAAGGTCTCAGCGTCCGCGAACTCGAGGATCTGGTACGCAAGTATCTCAAGAATCCGGAAGGCAGGCGCAAGGCCCCCGCGTCGCAGCCCGAGCTCCCCGGGGAATATACCCGTATGCTTTCCCATATCGGGAAGTACTTCAGCAATGATATTTCCGTACGCCGCTCCGCTTCCGGCAAAGGCACGATGACCGTGAAATTCGCATCCGACGAAGAAGTCCGGAAGTTCCTCGAAGCTTTGGAGAAGGCGGACATCTGATGAACAGGCAGCTCTGCATACTCTTGCTGGTGCTGGCGGGACTCTCCGTCGGCCTCCCTGCCCGTGCGCAGTTCAAGGAAGAGGCTTTCAACCAAAGCTACAACGACGATCCTTCCTCTCCCAAGGACAGCACCGACACTATGTTCTCCTTCAAGGAGTTCTTCGGAGGAGTTGTCCACAAGAATCCCCTGAAGCCCGGCACGATGGCTTTCGGCTCCGCCCTTTTCCCGGGTACCGGACAGATTTACAATAAAGACTACTGGAAGCTTCCCATAGTCTATTCCGGCATCATAGGAGGCGTGGCAGGAGGATTCTATTTCAAGAATAAAGGCGAGACCAGGAATTCCAAGCTGTGCTTCGCCCTTGCGGGCCTCACTTACTGGGGAATGGCCCTCGACGAGGTCATATGCTATGAGGCGGATTATCCCAGCGCCGGAAAGGCTACGCTCTACTCCTTGCTGGTGCCCGGCCTCGGACAGATTTACAACGGCGAAACCTGGAAACTGCCCATCTATTGGGGCGGCCTGATGGGTTCCATACATTTCTACACTTTCAACCGCGAGAACTACCTGCGCTACCGCCGCATCTACAAGGAACTGACCGGGGACGATCCTTCCGCATACCAGGGCCCTTCGGGCATGACCGCCGACCGCGCCCTCTACTGGAGGAACACCTACCGCAGGATGCGTGACTATTCGGTCCTCGCGATCGCTGGCTTCTATCTGTTGCAGGTGATAGATGCCAACGTCTTTGCCTATATGCACGATTTCAACATAGCCGACGACATCACGATGTCGGTCAGTCCGACCGTGCTGCCGACGGACAATGCCTATGCTTTCACCCCCGGTGGCTCCGCCTTGGGAGTCAGCCTTGGAATCAGATTCTGATGCGGATGAAAAAGCTTCTCTTTCTGCTGCTGCTCATTGTCTCGGCATATCCCGCCGCAGCCCAGCACAAGAAGGCCCTGAAGGCCGAAAATGAACGCCTGCGCAAGGAACTTGCCGCCGTGCGCGCTAAGCTGGACAGCCTTATGTCCGCCCAGGTGGCCGAGGACAGCGTCGAGGTAGGGAATCCCGTCGAGGAGGAGGTCCTCCGTCCCGGCATCTCCGCCGAGCTTTCCGACAGTCTCATAGACATATGGTACCGTCAGCGTCTGAGCGCCGATTATTTCGAGAATTCGGTCTATGATATGGATGCCGTCCATTTCTCGTCGGGCGTATCCGACGAGGAGATGATGCGCCGCCTCTCCGCCATGAATGCCTACATCACCATCCCTTTCAACGAGACGGTGAAGAACTATATGATACTCTACTCCGAGAAGATGCCCCGCCATATGGAGAATATGATGGGCCGCAGCCTGTATTATTTCCCCATCTTCGAAGAGGTGCTGGCAAGATACGGACTCCCTCTGGAGCTTAAGTATATGTCCATCATAGAATCCAACCTGAATCCCGTAGCCGAATCAAGGGCGGGAGCAATGGGAATCTGGCAGTTCATGTACCGCACCGGAAGGCTCTACGGGCTCAAGATCAACTCCTTCGTGGACGAGCGGCTGGATGTGGAGAAGGCCGCCGATGCCGCCGCCCGCTATCTTCGCGATGCCTATAACGTGTTCGGGGACTGGAACCTGGCCATAAGCGCCTACAACTGTGGCTCGGGCAATGTCAGCAAGGCCATCAAGCGTGCCGGCGGCAAGATGGATTTCTGGAGCATCTATCCTTATCTGCCCAGGGAAACCCGAGGCTATGTGCCTGCCTTCATCGGGGCGATGTACGCATTCCACTATGCCCGTGAGTACGGCCTTCAGCCCGCCAATGTAGGTATGCCCGTGAAAGTGGACACATTCGAGATACGCCGCAACCTTCACTTCAAGCAGATAAACGAGGTGGTGGGCGTGCCGCTCGAGACCGTGAAACTGCTCAATCCCCAGTACACCCACGACATCATCCCCGGAAACCAGGGAACCTGTATACTGAATCTTCCTTACAGCTGGACTGCCAGCTTCCTGGCAGCCGACCAGGATTCCCTGTATCTTCACAGGGCAGGGGAGCTGCTGAACGCCCAGGTCCTTAAGAACATCGAGGAGAGCGGCAACGAGGTGCGCATCAGCTACAAGGTAAAAGAAGGCGACTATCTCGGAAGGATAGCCGCCAGGAATCATTGTACCGTCGCCCAGCTAAAGAAGTGGAACCATCTTCGTTCCGACAAGCTCCGCATTGGGCAGATACTCTATATCTACAGACGATAATCTTACGCCAGATAGGCACAGACAAGACCAAGGATTGCGTAGAATTCAGGCAGAACGGCGTAGATGAGCGTCTGTCCGAATACATTGTCGTGCCCCTGAAAAAGCCTGTTTTCGGTCGGGGAAAAAGGCAGAACAAGTGTATTATATATAGTTAAATATATATTGTATGAAGAAAATACTTTCGTCGTCATCTTGCAAAATTCTTGTAATCCTGGCTCTGCTGCTTCTTGGATCATCTCTCGCTAAAGCACAGAGTTTTTCTGTGGATTACAACGCGGTCAAGTTGAGTTACGCGCTTTCGGATATCCAGAAAAAGTCTGGTTACAATTTCGTGTATAACAATTCGCTCGTCAACGTCAATGCACTGGTGACAGCGAAAGCGAGCGGAACCATCCGGCAGGTGCTCGACGCCGTGCTGTCCGGGCTCTCCATAGATTATGAAATACTCGACAGGCAGATTACCCTCAGTCCGAAAAAGAAGGAATCCAAGAAAGTATCTGTTTCCGGTGTGGTTACGGACGATGCGGGGCAGCCCATGCCCGGAGTGTTCGTAGTGGAAAAAGGGGTGGCGAATCCTATTTCGACAATGACGGATATGGACGGAAAGTATTCCATCTCGGTGCCCCCCGGAACCGTGCTGTTGTTCACTTGCATGGGTTTTAAGGAAGAGGAAAGGGCAGTTAATCCCGGAGGCGGCAAGATCGACTTGCTGATGGCGTCGGACATCAACTACCTGGACGAAGTCGTGGTCGTAGGTTATGGCGTCCAGAAGAGGGCGAACCTTACCGGTGCCGTTTCCTCTATCAATTTCAGCGAAGGTTTGGAATCCCGCCCCATAACATCCACTTCCTCGGCCCTCGGCGGCCTTGCCCCCGGTCTTGCGGTTACCCAGACATCCGGCCAGCCGGGCGATGACGGCGCAACGCTCCGCATCCGTGGCAATACCACGCTGAATACCAACAGCCCTCTCGTACTGGTTGACGGCATTGAGTATTCCATGGATAATATCAACCCTCAAGACATAGAATCGATAACCGTCTTAAAGGATGCCTCGTCAACTGCCATTTACGGTTCCCGTGCGGCAAACGGCGTCATCCTGATTACGACCAAAGGTGGCGTCGCAGGCAAGATACATGTCACGTACAGCAACAATTTGACGGCACAGATGCCTTATCTGGGAGGCCTGGAATATGTTACGGACTATGCCGAGTCCATGAGGCTTGTCAATGAAGGAGCGGACAATATCGGTATAGCCCACGTGTATTCCGACCAGACCATCGCCCTTTGGGAAAACGCAAAGCTGAATCCCGACGAACTCAACGCCTACGGCGTGCCCAACCGCATAGCATATCCGAATACGGACTGGTTTAAAGAAACATTCCATACCGGCTTCATGCAGAAGCACAATGTTTCGATGTCCGGAGGGACGGATAACGTCAAAGCCTATGCTTCGGTCGGTTATCTGGACAACAAGGGTGTGATGAGCCACCATGGCATGAACAGCGGAACCACCAAGTTCGATATCCGTACCAATGTCGAGGTTAAATTCTCGGACTGGCTTACCGTCGGTGCAAGACTTTTCGGAGAGCGTCAGGACTATGGACTCATGGATCTCGCTTCCGGCTTCCAGTACCTGAAGGCGACCATCCCGGGAATGTATCCCGGCGGCCCGGACAAATGGGGCTATATCGCCACGGATGAAGAAAACTCCAATGCCAACAACATCCTGAAGAATATGGCGACGCGTGATGGTGAAAAATATACTTACAGGGGTTCGGCCACGGCGTTCATGATTGCCAAACTTTACAAAGGACTGTCGTTCGAATTGAACTTCAACCATAACTTTTCTCACGGATACGAACATAAGTACACCGCTTCTACAAGAATCTGGAACTACACCACGGATTCTGTCCAGACCGAAACTTCCCTGTCGACGGCCACGAATACCATCAGCGTATCGGACGCGTTCAAGACAAACGGAGAGGCGCTCCTCCGATATAACGCTACTTTCGGCAAACACGATATCGGTGCCATCGCAGGTTATTCCGTCAATCATCATATCGCTCCCTTTTCATCTGTAAAAAAGCAAGGAAAGAGCGACTGGAGCATGACCGAGATGTCTGCATATACCACTCTTTTCGATTCCGACAGCGGGAATTCGGAGTGGGGACTAATGTCCGGCTTCGGCAGGATTAATTATGCCTACGACAGCAAATACCTGTTTGAGGCCAACCTGCGTTACGACGGATCTTCCCGTTTTGCGCCGGAATCGCGCTGGGGCCTGTTTCCCTCTTTTTCGGCAGGTTGGAGAATCAATGAAGAACCCTGGATGAAGAACCGCTTTCCGGGAATGGACAACCTGAAGCTGCGCGCTTCCTGGGGTGTAACCGGTAATAACAATTCCGGTAATTATGCCTGGCAAAGCACTTATACATCCAACAATGTAGTATCCGGAGGAGTGGAGACTACCGGACTTGTGGTGACGTCTCTCGGCAACAGGTCCCTTGAATGGGAAACAACCCGTACCGGTGACATCGGCTTGGATTTCGGCTTCCTTGGAAACCGCCTGACGGGAGAGATTGACGGTTATATCCGCAATACTACCGGCATCCTCTTCCGTCCGTCCATACATCTTACCATGGGAACGGTTACCGCTCCCTATGAAAATCTCGCCGCCGTCCAGAACAAGGGCCTTGAGCTCGGAATCAAATGGAGGGATGGGAAAGGTAAGGATTTCAGCTATTCGATAGGGCTCAACCTGGCATTCAACAAGACTCTCGTAAAGAAGTACAAAGGTAAACTGATCCAGGAGTGGCAGGAAGATGAAGACGGAAACCGTATCTATGTAAACAATATCGGTGATGTCGCCCAAAGCGGTTTCGGCGGATATATAGTTGAAGGTCATATCCTGGGAGACCAATATATGCGGCGCTTGTACCACGGTACCGGAAAGGGATATTCCGGAGAAGGGGAGGTTGACATAAACGCAGGGCCCGTCGACGGCATGATACGCACTGAGAAGGACTTCAACTGGCTCGTTGCCATGATAACGGCAGGATACAAGTTCCAAGGAGGCTCCACAATCTCCAAGAATATCCTCTATTACGGCGACTTCATCTATGCCGACCTGAACGGGGACGGGGATTATGGTGACAGCAACGACATGCGGTTCACGGGCCACAGCTATACGCCCAAGCTTACTGCCGGCCTTAACCTGAGCATGCGCTACAAGAACTTCGATTTCTATGCCTTGCTCACCGGAGCCTTCGGTTTCTATCTTAACTGGAATACCAGCGTTTACAATACTACCCTTGTGAACCAGGCGCAGGCCATTATGCGGAGGATAGCCGATGATCACTATTCCAGTGACAATCCTGACGGGAAATATCCGCGTCTGACTTATAACAAGACCATGAACAACGATCTTTCCGGTTTCTATCATTACAAAGGTGATTATGTCAAGGTCAAGAGCCTGCAACTGGGCTATACTCTTCCTAAGAGTTTGTCCGACAAACTGAATATGGACGGACTGAGATTCTACGTCAACGGGGAGAACCTTTTTACTTTTTCATCATATCCGGGGCAGGATCCCGAGATAGGAACGTCCGTAGGTTATCCTTTGATGAGAAGTATCAGCGGTGGTTTTCAAGTGAATTTCTAATCTTTCTCCAGATATGAAAAAGTACATTATATATCTTTTGACTGCTTCCGTTCTGTTTGCATCCTGCACAGGACTCCTTGACACCTATCCCCGGAGCCAGATCTCCGACGGTAATATGTGGACGACGCCAAGTATGTCCAAAGCCGGTATGGACGGTCTGATGTTTACCCTTTACAGGCACCAGGATGGGTTAAGTACCATTGTTCCCAGCAACGGCCTCGGCGGATTCAACAGGATAGGCTTGGAAGGAATGGGCTATACCAGCATACTGGATGCCGGAAGCGAGTGTTCATTCATCAGGAATGCCACCAAAAAGGCCAGCGGAACCGAAAACTCCGCTGAATGGAAGAGCATGTACAATACCATCCATGCATGCAATAAAGCCATAGAACATCTGGATAAGAAAGTTGTCGGCGACAAACTGTACGAGCAGTATATTTGTGAAGCCCGCATGATAAGGGCATTCTGCTATACAAGACTCATAATGCTGTTCGGTGAAGTGCCCATTTATCTGGAAGAGGTGGATGACATCAACTGCACTAAGGGCCAGACCGTCTGGGACGATTGCTGGGAGATGATAATCAAGGAATGTACCGAATGTATAGAAAACGAAGGATTCCAAACTAATAATTTCTCCGGTGAAAGGCTCTACAAGCCTTCGAAGGGTATGGCATTCGCATTGAGGGGCAATGCATATATGTGGCTTGCGGCCAACAAGAATTCCGAGATTTATCCTGACGGCGTGGATATAAACGCAAGCAAGATAAAAGAATACTATACTCTGGCAGCCGCCGATTTCGCCAAGGTGAAGGAATGCGGTTTCGGTTTGTGGCAAGGTACATGGGAGGATATGTTCTCATACGAAAACGAACATAGTCCTGAGATGATTTTCCCTCTTGAGTTCACGTTTACTGAAGGTTTCAGTTCCATATGGCAGTGGGTTATCGGCGCCAGGTCCCACTTGAATTCATGGACAAGGCTTATCCCTTCCGCAGAATTCGTCGATGATTTCCAATGGAACGATGGGCGGGAATTCAAGTGGTCCGATGTCTTTGGTGACTGGAGCAGCCTTAGCGAGAAACAGCGTGAGGTTTACTTCCTGCGGGACAGCCTGATTGCTTACAAGGACTCTGTGGCAGCTGGCACCACTGTTGAAAAATACATTACCCTTAACGGCCAGCTTGAGAAAGTCATAAGCCGTATAGGTCAGGAGACTTTCGACAATTATTACCTGAATGTCGGCAACGAAGCCCGACTGCGGACGGCTTATGAAGGCCGTGATCCGAGACTTGACAAAATGGTCGTCACGCCGTACAAAAAATACAAGTTCATTAACGACATCTGCCTCACGGCAATTGATTTTCAGCTCCGGTGGCCGCGTTTCAAACGCCAGGATGGCGAAGACAATTCGGATCTCTGGCCTGAATTCGCTTCCAACATGGTTTACCTGTGGAACAAAGGTATAGTCACCGACGGATCCACTCTGGACAGGGTTTTTGATGGTACGGACTGGCCGCTTATCCGCTTTACTGAGATTCAGCTTATGTGGGCTGAGGCCTTGGTCGGTGCCGGCCGCGTCGGAGAGGCCTTGCCCCTGCTGAACGAAGTCCGCACAAGGGCCGGCATGCCGGCTGTTACGGAAACGGACCCCGCCAAGGTGCTTGAAGCCATCCGTTACGAAACCCGTGTGGAACTTGCCCTCGAAGGAAAGGATTTCTTCAATGAAATCCGCTGGGGTACTTACAAAGACACCAAATTCCAGGGCAAAGATTTCTGGGATCCGCGCAGCTGCTGGGGTCAGGGAGGCTGGAAGACCGGTTACTATTATGTGGAGCATATGTGGCCGCTCAGCGCTCCTCTTGATGAAATTCTGATGAACTCAAATCTCAAGCGCCGTCCCTGGTGTTGGACCTATTGATATGCGATGACACGAAGGATTCTCCGGACGTTCTTGATATTCTCTGTCGTGCTATCCTCCTGTGAACGGGAGGATAGCGGCGTTTCGGGTGGTCTGCCTGAACGGTCTGCAGAATATAATCTGGAGAACAAGGTGGTGCGCAGCTATCTTGATTTACTGGATTTGATGCCTTACAGGGACGGGGACTACAGTTACTCCGTCGTCGACGATTATTACGCCATGACCACACCATACCGGAAGGATCATCCGTATCCGGTAAGCGTTGAATGGGAGTTCCCTGCAGGGGGCGGTAATCAGCGGATCCTTGTGGCGGACAACCCGGATTTTACAGATCCGGCCATTTATTCAATTTCCGGTTCTGCGGTGTCGTACGATATTTATAATCTCATTCCGGGGAAGCATTACCATTGGAAGGTCACATCTTCTTCAGGAGAGTATGTGGACGGGGGAGAGTTTATGACCACAGGCCGGAGGCGTTTTCTCAAAGTGGATAATATCTGCAATGTCCGGGACCTGGGGGGAATCCTTACCGCAGACGGGAGGAAGAGGATAAGGTTCGGACTCGTATTCCGCGGTGCCGAGATGAACGGCTACCATCAGGATTACTCGAATCGATATTGCCGTATCGACGCAAACGGCAGGACGGCGATGGAAAGGGCCGGGATTGGTGCCGTGCTGGACCTTCGTACTGACAGCGAGGCCGTCGGCATCACATCCTCTCCCCTCGGAGAAGACATCGATTATGTCCGTTTCAGCAACGCCAACGAGTATTATTACGACAAGTGCTGGACTTCGGACGTGTATATCCTGGCAATACAATGGCTCATCGACAGGCTCCGTGAAGGGAAGCCCGTCTATTTCCATTGTATCTACGGGGCTGACAGGACCGGGACTCTGGCTTTCCTTCTGGAGTCGCTGCTGGGGGTAGGCGAAAATGAACTTGCCAAGGATTATGAACTGACGTCATTCTCATACGGGCTTGAGTCTGCACCTCGCAGGAGGGGGCCGAAAAACGAAGTGAGCGTTTACCGCTACCGGCAGATGGTGGAAGGTCTGCTCCGCGGTTCCGGCACCATACAGGAACAGGTGCGCGCTTTTCTTGCTAAAAAAATATCCGGAGAAGACCTGGACTGGCTCACCGGATATCTTTTGGAATCTGTATAGTCTTTCTGGACTTACCTTGCCCTGTAGGATACGTTTATAGTGGAACTGGCGAGAACGGGACGGATTTGCATACCCCATTCACGTTTGATGCCGGCACGCCACCAGTCGGCGGAACCGTGACCGCTCGTGCTTCCTACCATATAGGCGCAGTCGTAGCCTACACCACCTTGGTTTCTCTGGAACTGGTCTGCCGACCAGATGCAGGCTTGATCAAAACCTTTAGGCTGGTATTCATCATTGCCTTTCATGGCGTTGTACCCGGGAAGGAACATGCCGCCGTAAGACAGGCCGCCCTGGCCGTTGACTGTTGTCCAACTTGCCTTCTTCAAAGTTGCATAAGCCTCTATGTATCCGGGCATCTTCCATGCGCTGCCCCATTTTACGCGAGCCACATCATAACGTCCACCTGCTATTGTGTTATAACGTCCTGCAAGTGAACCGGAAGTGAGACCTTCGGGATAGACTGAGATGTAATTGTAATAATTGGTGCTGGCTGCGGGAGCCTGGCCTCTCAGAGAGTAGGCAGGGAAAGAATAACCGTCAGTCCTTCCTCTTTCCTCGGGAGTGGTGATTTCTCCCCAGCCATAGTAGGAACCCTTTCCTTCAGGAGTGGATGCACCTAGATTGAAAGGGGCCCAGAAGGTATCCGTGCCGGTAAGGTCGAAATGGTAGTTGGAGTCGCTTTCGGTGAAAGAGTCGGTCGTGACGACTTCGATGGCATCTGAAGGTTTCGGCCTAGGAATAAGGCTCCATCCGCTCATATCCCATGAACCCACCTGTCCACCTTTGGAAGAAAGGTCGGTATCGATGACGGAACCGTTCGAAAGGGTTGCTTCATCGGAGGTATTGTTGAGCAGGGTGATGATGACACCTGTTCTCATATTGCCATACTGCTTGTTACTGTTGTATGTGGTCCTCTTCGAATTGTGATTGACTGCAGGTACGGCAAGGTACACGATATCACCTGAGTGTGAAAGGGAGGATAAGGTAATTGTCCTGGTAGGGATATTCTTATATGGGTCATTGTCGCCCTTTGTAAACACTGCAGTAGCACCGCTGCCTTCGACCTTGTAGAAAACCGGGCAACTGTACTCGATACACTTGATTCCGGCGGGCAATTTAAGCCTGACGACATAAGTAAGCTTTTCTCCGTTCTCGAAATCGAAGTTCGGAGTAAGGCCGGTACCGTCGGCAACGACATAATTGTAGTTGTTCAGCGAGGTGATAAATCCGCCCTGATCCGTAAAGCCGCAGTGGATTTCGGTTCCATGCACGGACGCATGACCGCCGAGAACGGCCTTCCATGTGGTGGATGCTGAAACGCCCTCAGCTTCAGCCTCAAAGGTTGCACTTGTGTTGCCGGCCCCCGAAACAAGGTTGAAGGTAACGACGGTGTTATTGTCCTGGATGGCGTAGAACTTGTCGCCGCTTTCCCATACGGAGCTGATTCCGCTGCCGCCACCGGGAGTGTTCTCGGAGTAGGCGACCTTTGTCGCGACATTCACCGTAGCCGTGATAATTTGCTTTTCGCCATTCTTGGGAGTGGCCTCCTCAAGCGCGTTTTCCTGTGCTTTTTCGCAGGCGCAGAGGGCTGCGAAAACGGTTATTAGTGCGAGATACTTTTTCATGGTCTTTCTCTGGTAGTTCATTAATAGTCAACGAATTCTGTATTGGTATCTTCGGAGATGCCGGGGGCAAGCGCACCTACGCTCTGGGCAATGCACCTCTGGGGCAGAGTCTGGAAGATGTCTGTCTTTGGAGTAACGTACTCCGGTTTGATTTCAGGCTTTTTCATATTGGTTATTCATTAATGTGCTTATACAACTATGATACACGGTAAAAAAGCAATCCCCTGATTTTTCTTTAAAAAGAGGGGTTGATAAAAGGGAAAAATCACGCAGCCGTGTACTATTTATTGTGTGAAATTTAATTTATGAGACATTTATTCCATTCCCTGCCCGCCGTCGCCGCAATCTGCATGGCGCTGGCCGCTTGTAACAAAGAAGATATTTCCCAGCCTGCCGAGTCCGGAGCGCCGGATGTAATCCATGCAAAGGTTACGCTCCCGGAAAAAACCAGGATGGTATATACCGAAACCGACCCCACGGGGATGGCTTCCGGACTCAAATCCACCTGGGAAGATGGAGACCATTTCTATGCCCTGACAGATGGCGGCAAAGTGGTCCGTTTCGATCTGGAATCAGGCGCCGGACGCTCCACGGCCAGTTTCTCCGCTGACGTCAGCGGCCTGGGCGTGACGGAAGGGACATCATGGAAGGCCGTCCTGGGATCCCGCGCCACTACGGCTGCATCTTCCGTGATCTGCGGATATACTTCACAGGATGCCAGCCTGGAGTCCATCGGAGATTTCGACTACATTGTCTCCACGGGCTCGGGACTGTCCCCGGTTTTTTCTTTTGATACCGGCACCAGGCTGTCCTATTTCATGCGTATAGTGCTGCCCGCCGGAGTGCGTTACCTTGAGTACTGTACAACTGCGTCCTGGAGGGTATCCGCTTCCGCAGACGCTTCCGTCATCTACGATGGGAACTTCGACGGTATCTCCGTCGTCGATCTCGGTCACGAGTCATCGGCCACGGAGGTGTGCTATCTGGCCGTCCCCGCCGTCCAGTATGGATGCGAAATCAACGGGAATCGCGGAATCATAATCACCTTCATGAACTCCTCCAAAACCCGGTCCAACGGTAAGGTGGTGAGCGCCAACCTCAGCGGCAACGGCGGAAAGATAGGTACTTTCGACGTTTCCGCCATGGAACTCATAGACCGTCCTCTCCCCGAGGACGCCGTTTCCCTGGGAGCGCATTCGCTTACGATACGCAAGGATCCCGACAGCGACTTCTGCAACAAGTACAACAACCTCGACGACTACACTTACTCCACCACCGTTGCACCGGCATGGGCCCCTTACAACCTCGGCGCCAAGGTTACGGCGTCATCGCCCACGGCTGACGACCTGTACGGCGACAGTTTCATGTGGGGAGAAATCACCCCCAGGACATCCTTCTCGTCATCCAACTGGACATACAACGGCAGCAAGACGGTAGGCGATATGGCCAATTTCCCTTCGACGCAGATCGGCTATTTCGAGACCGGGGCGGTTTCCAACGGATATTCCAACGGTGCCATGAAGTTCCAGCGCATTTCCGGGACCAAGTATGACGCGGCCCGCGTCCGTTGGGGACACGACTGGAGGATGCCCACGATCGAGGAACTTGTCTCTCTTGTCGGTGACAATATCAGCATCGACATATCTGATGCCCAGACAGCAACCCCTTCCGGACTTACGACGAAGATAGAGACCATCGACTTCTACAACGTCGGCCGCTCCGTTAAGGGACGCTGGTTCAGCGACGGGACCAATAAAGTATTCTTCCCCTTTGCCGGATGGTACGGCACGGGGCACGCATATTATGGGGCACGCGGATTCTACTGGAGCGACTCCCGCATCCGCGCAACACCTTCGAACGGAAACCTTACCAATGCCACGCTCCGTTTCGAGATGACGGGCAGTTCCCTGAATTACGGACGCAACAGCAGCCCTTCCACCGAGATGTACTATGGTCTCAGCATCCGTCCTGTCCGCAATATCTACAAGAAATCCGGAACGGCCTCATCGCCTTCCTTATGGGAGGATATAGGAGAAAGCACCATCTTACCTTCAAGCAACCTCTGGGGCGTCATCAAGGATTCCGACGGTAATCCCATCCCCGGGGTGGCCGTTTCAGATGGTTATAATGTTTGCGTTACGGATGTGAACGGCACCTACCAGATGGCCGCGGACTCCCGTGCGCGTACGGTCAACGTCACTGTCCCTGCAAGTTACGAGATTCCTCTCGACGGCAACGGCCGCCCGGCATTCTATCAGTACGTGACCATTCCTTCATCAGGAGCCGTTCAGAAGGACTTCACGCTGACCAGACGCACGAGTATTCCGAGCCGCTTCACCATTCTGGCCATTGCCGATGCTCATGTTCAGACCAACGCGCAACTCAGCAAGTTCCAGACTGCGATTGATGATATCGAGGAAACAGCGACCACTCTTATGTCTACCGGAATTCCTGTCGGCGATGGCGGGGACGCAGGTGAAGTTATTGCCGTGGCCCTCGGAGACCAGTTGTCTGACAAACTGTCGATGGCGTCGTCCGTGGTTACAAAATTCTCCAGCCTTAGTGTTCCCGTATTCTATGTCATCGGCAATCATGACCACGATTCGTCACAGGACAGCGATTATGATTCCGAAACCGCTTATGTCAATGCATTCGGCCCCACAAACTATTCTTTCGACATCGGCAACGCCCATGTTATCGTGATGGATGATATCATACGCCGAAGCGGAAACACTGACAGGGGGGACGGCAATTATAGCGTCAAATATGGAGAAGGTTTCACTCAGGAACAGGTTAACTGGCTCCGGGCCGATATCGCAAGGGTTAATGGATCCAAGACCAAAATAGCGGTATTCTGCTCCCACGCCCCTTTGAGCGCTGCTTCCGGCGGAGACAGCGGTACCCAGAATGCCGTTATGGGCGTCCTGAGGAACAACTTCTACAACGTTCACGTTTTCTCCGGCCATAATCACGTCATCAATAACAACCTCTACTCAGGTTGGAATGCAAAAAGCGGACGGCAGATTTACGAGCATACGCTGCAGACACTGTCCGGATACTTCTGGGATGCAGACATCGCCTATGGCACCGGCTGTCCTGCAGGTTACGGCGTGTTCACCTTCGGCCACGACGACATTTATGCCGAGTACAACAAGACCACCAAGGAAGACCCCACGTTCCAGTTCCGCACATATAACGGCGGAGAGTCATATACCCGTAGCGGGAAGACCTATAGTTGGGACAGCTCCGTAAGCGGGAAATACGTAATCCGCTTACCGGACGCCGGAGACCCGGACGACAGTGAAGACTACTGGAAAGTCTATCTTACAAAGGGCGGTACCACCACCGAATTGACCAGGGTGTCAACTGCCATCAATGACCGTGCAGCCCATTGCTATATTGCAAAAGTGTTTGACAGTGAGCATGGCGGTGCCGGAGATGACACGGATCAGTTCTGGTATTCTTCATCGTCGTTTGCCAGCAGCGGTTATACTATTACCGCAGTTCACACCATGAAGAGCGGCTGGACCGCCACCTACACCGGCAAGCATTACGTAGGTAACAATACATTCAAGGGCTTTGCATACGGCGAAAGGTATAATGAATAAACATACGGATTATGCTGAAACTGCTTTTTCTGCTTCTATCCATCCCGGTTTCCGGAATCGTTACCAACCAGCATAACGGCAAAGGCGTCGAAGGGGTGGTGGTATCGGATGGCTATCATTGTACCGTCACTGACTCAAAAGGGCGATATTTCCTTGATGCGGATTCCCTTGCAAGGACTGTCAGCATAACTGTCCCTGCGGAGTATATGATACCCCTGGGAGATGATGGCGCGCCCGCTTTCTTCAAATATATCGGGGGAGCGGACCTGAACTTCAGCCTGACCCCGCGAAAGAAGTCCTCGGACAGGTTTACCCTTATTGCCGTTTCCGATGCCCATTTCGGTCACGACAACAGTTTCGAGAGGTTTAACGGCGAAAGCGTACCGGATATCCAACGCACCATGGAAAGCCATTCTTCCTATGGCCCCGTAATAGGCGTGGCGCTGGGAGACCAGTTATCGGACAGAATGGAATTCACCTCCCAGGTAAAACCATCCTATACCGGATTCCGTGCATCGGGAAATCCGGTCCCGTTCTTCTACTGCATAGGCAACCACGACCATGACAATACCGGCGGAAAGAGCGAATATGCCGTTACCGAGCACTTCGTCCGCAATTTCGCTCCCACCGATTATTCTTTCGACATAGGCAAAGTGCATTTTGTCGTGATGGACGATATCCTTTACAAAGGAACCCAGAGAGACGGTGTAAAGATAGCCTATGACTGCGGTATCAGCGACTCTCAGCTGGAGTGGCTGAGGCAGGACCTCGCGCTTGTGAAAGACAAAAAGGACAAGGTCATCGTATTCTGCATCCACGCGGCGCTGTTCGGACGCTTTTTGCATAAAGACGAGGTTAAGGAGCTGCTGGGCAGCTTCCGCGAGGCCTTGGTACTGTCCGGCCATGAGCATAATATCAACAATATCAGGCATGCCGGAAACATCAGGGAATATAACTTGCAGTCCATAGGCGGCGCATGGTGGTTCAGCAACCTTTCCCCAAGCGGCTGCCCTCTGGGCTACGGGGTTTTTTCCTTCGACGGATCCGCCCTTTCCGAACAATACAACAAAACGACGACGGAGGACGCCGGCTTTCAGATGCGTGTTTACAGCGGAAACGATTCCTACGGACCGGACCGCATGTTTACCGGCCTTAAGGGCGCTCCCAAAAGGTCTGAGGTGTATGGCTGGCCGGAGGAGTTCAAGGGATGCTTTGTCGCCCGCATCTGGGATGCCACCCCGGACTGGGAAGTGAAGTTCGTGCAGGGGGGCGTGGAAACACCCATGAAGCAGATACGGAAAAAGTGCTTCGATGCGGCGTCCGCGGCATTCATGGTGGATGTGTTCGGAGCGCCTTACGGAGGCAGCAGGGTTTACAAGCAAAACGTAGATTCTTTCTGGATAATAGAAGCCCCTTCCGGGGATCCCGCCGCGGAAAAAGATTGGGAGATAGTGGCGACGCATACCATGCCTTCAGGCAGGAAAGCCGAGTACAGGAGCCGAATATTGATGCGGGATTACCGCGGCTTCCAGACCGGTTCAAGATATCTTCGCGATTATGGCGGGCATCCGCTCCTTGCAGCTGCATCCGCAATCGATCTTGGGACGGCCCTCATAAGCGACCGTTCCTGGATGCCTTACCCCGCTTATTCCGACCGAGAAGGCTGGGACAGGCTGCTGGGCGGGCGTAAAAAGGACTTCATATCCAGAGGCGAGGAGTTCCTCGGTTTCGAATGGTTACAGCTCAGGGCCACGGATTATCTTGAACTGGACCGTTCGGGAAACCGTTATGCTCAGGAAGACCGCATGCACCGCAACAGAGAAGCGCTGAGCATGCTCATGATGGCGGAACTTGCCGAGGGAAGGGGGCGTTTCGTGGACGATATCATAAACGGAGTGTTTGCATTCTGCGAATACACTTCGTGGGCGGTCAGCGCCCATCTTTCAAATATCCAGCAGGTCAAGTCGCCTCTTCCGGATTACAAGGAGCATATCCTTGCCCTGTTTCAGGGAAACCATGCGCAGATGCTGTCGTGGATATGGTATTTCTTCCATGAGACCTTCGATGGCGTCAACCCTGTCATTTCGGAGCGCCTGTACCATGAAATCAAGCAGCGTGAATTGGACCCCTACCTGCAGAAGGACCACTTCGACTGGATGGGCTTCCGGGCTAAGGTGACACCCAACAACTGGAATCCATGGTGCAATTCAAATGCACTTATTTGCTTCATGCTGCTCGAAACCGACCGTGAAAGGCTGAAGGCGGCCGTGGAAAAATCGATCGTTTCCGTCGACAGGTATCTGGAGAGTCTCAAGGGAGACGGAGCCTGCGACGAAGGACCCATTTATTGGTATGTTTCCGGAGGGTATCTGCTTAATTACCTGCAATGCCTTTCGATGGTTACCGGAGGGAAACTTCAGATATGGGATTCCCCGCTGTTGAAGAATTTCGGCGAATATATAGTTCATGCGCAGATCGGCGGAAAGTGGCATGCCAATTTTGCCGATGCCGAGCCAAGCGAAACTCCCGGTGCCGCCACGATATGGCGCTATGGCAAAGCCTTCGGCAGCTCCCTGATGCGTGATTTTGCGGTTTATTCTTACAAAGCCTTCTGTTATGACCCCCTCAATACCGACTGGAGCCTGTTCTACAAGGCGATGGAAAACTTCCGGGCATGCACCGAGCTTTCAGCGGAACCGCAAAAGGAATTCAAACCTTCCGACTTCGCATGGTATTCCGAGTCCGAGCTTTGTTTCATGCGCTCCGGAAAAGGATATCTTGCAGTGAAAGGCGGCAATAACCACGAGAGGCACAATCACAACGATGTCGGCAGCTGCATTTATTTCTATGACGGTAAGCCGGTTCTTGTCGATGCCGGGAAAGGAACTTACAATAAGTTCACCTTCGTCAAAAAGTACCGGTACAAAATCTGGAACATGTCGAGCGACTACCACAATGTTCCTCGGATCAACGGATGTGCCGAAGAATACGGCAGCGCTTTCAAGGCAAGCGGCAGCGCTGCGGATAAGCGTACAAAGAGTTTTACCGCGGACATAGCCTCGGCATACCCGGATTCTGCCGGAGTGAAATCATGGAAGCTGCACTACAGGCTGCTCAAGGACGGTTCTCTTGAAATACGCGGGGACTTCGAACTGGAACATCCCGCCGTGCCCAACGAGCTCCATTTCCTTCTACCGGAAGAGCCGGACCTTTCCTGCGACGGAGCAGCCGGCCTCAATGCAGGAGTATGTCTCCGCTACGACAAGTCTGCCTTCGAGGCAAGTTCGGAGAAAATCCCGCTAGAAGGCAGCGGAATAGGGGAGGCTTTCGGGGATGCGCTATGGCGTCTTTCGCTTAAGGCCAAATCCGTCCCGAAAAAAGGATCGTACGTTTTAAGGTTTGCTGCAATTCCCGGCAAAGGAAAAACAGTTAAGGAGGAACTATATCAACTATGCGCCGATCAATGCCTTCTTCTGGGAGGATCGCTCGCGCCGTTGACCATGCCGCAGTCCTACGAGGACGGAAAGTTGGTGTGCGGGGACCTGAAGCAATGGACCAGCGGTTTCTTTCCCGGAACCTGCTGGTATGCATGGCAACTGAGCGGTAGGGGGGATGTGCTTGAACTAGCAAAAAAAAGCACTGAACCCATGCTGGACGTGGACTCGTATTTCCGTGACCATGACGTAGGTTTCCAAGTCATGTGCTCGGCAGGTCTTGCGTACAGGCTTACCGGAGAAAAAAAGTACCTGCCTGCAATCCGGAGGGGTGCGGAACTACTCTCGTCCCGTTTCCAGCCCGTGTGCGGAACCATCATGAGCTGGGATAGCAGCCGGCCGGTATGCAAGGTGATCATCGACAATATGATGAACCTGGAACTGTTGACCTTTGCGTCCCGGCTGTTCGGAGTTCCCGAGTGGGAAGAAATGGCAAAATCCCATGCGGATGTGACAATGGCAAACCATTTCAGGGAAGACGCTTCGTCATATCACCTCCTGGAATATGATCTGACTACAGGAGAAGTACTTGTCAAGAAGACGGTCCAGGGCTTCAGTGACAGTTCTTCCTGGTCCCGCGGCCAGTCCTGGGGGCTGTACGGCTATACTATGATGTACAGGGAAACTGGCGAGAAACGCTACTTGCATCATGCGGAAAAGATTGCACGTTACTTGCTGCCTCTTCTGAAAGACCGCCCCGTACCGGCATGGGACTTCAGCGCTCCGCAGCCCATGTCTTCCCAGGACGACGCTTCCGCCGCTGCCGTAATGGCGTCCGCCTTTATTGAACTAGCCACCCTTACAAAAGACAAGGCCCTTGCAGGCCGCTGCATACGCCAGGCAGAAGCTACGCTCGAAGTGCTTTCATCTCCCGGCTACCTTTCGGCAAAAGGCGAGAATGGCGGTTTTCTCATTAAGCATGGAACCGGTTTTTATATGAAGGGAAAGGAGGTCGATGCTCCTCTCTCTTATGCGGACTATTATTACCTCGAAGCCCTCTACCGCTACAAGGTAAAAAAAGCGGCTATCTTGGAAGGATAGCCGCCTCTATGTACATGCGATAATCTTACGCCAGATAGGCACAGACAAGACCAAGGATTGCGTAGAATTCAGGCAGAACGGCGTAGATGAGCGTCTGTCCGAATACATTGTCGTGTCCCTGGCTGACACCTACGATACCGTTGGCGCAGACCTGGCCCTGACGGATCGCGGAAATCATACATACCAGACCGACGGAAAGGCCGATGCCAAAGGTCTTGGCAGGGCTCTCCATGGACTGGAGCAGGAAGAACGATACGAATCCGTAGATACCCTGAGTAGCGGGAAGTGCGGACAGCACCATATAGTTACCCGATTTCTCCGGGCGTTTCTTGAGGCCGCCTTCAGCGGCGTTGCCGGCGATAGTAGTGCCGATGGCGGAGCCGATACCTGCAAGTGCAAGCACCAGTCCGAGTCCGAGATAACCTAGAATAAGTTCCATAATCTGTTGTTTGTTTTATTTGTTATTATTTCTATTTCTTAAGAGGATCGAAATTGCGTCCGGCCGCCTCGTATCCGGAGTTCTTGAAGAATTCCAGGAAATTGAGTCGCAGAGGGTGCACGAAGGCTCCCAGCGCGGCCATCGCGATGTTCAGCGTGTGTCCTACCACTACCAGCAGTATGAAGAACACCCACGATACCGGGGAGGATCCATCTCCCAGTATGGCCTGGCCTATGGTGTTGAATGAACTTCCGAGCATCATTCCGGCAAGGCCCAGGGCATAGAGACGGAGGTAGCTGAGAACATCGCCCAACAGGCCGGTGACGGCATTGTAGGTGTCCCAGAGGCCCATTCCCACGTTCGCAAGGGGATTGCGGTGGATGTCGTTGAGAGGGAAGATTCCTATGGCGGAAATGATTCCCAGTACGATTATGATGGTCTTGGTAAGGCTCTTGTCTATGACTCCGAGCAGGGCGAAGGCCCCGACTATGATCCCGCCCACTATGAGCAGGGTCCATCCCCAGGTGCCCAGGCTGCCGAGGAAACCCTTCTGCCTGGTGGATACGCAGGTCTTTACGACCATTGCTACGCAGATGTGGATGATACCCACTATGATGGAAAGGACCATCGTGCCGTCGTATCCCGCGATCTTGGAAGGCAGGAACACGCCCTTGACGGGCTCCAGTATCTTCCACTGGGAGATGTCTATGCTGAAGAAGGTATGGAAGAGGAAACCTATGACAGTGGTGGCGACGCCCAGGACTATGACCAGGGGGGAAATGTCGCCAAGTTTCTTCTTCAATCCCAGTCCGAGCGCGACGAGCAGCAGGCCGTAGCCGGCGTCTCCCATACAGAACGCGAAGAAGAGCAGGAAGAATATCGAGAAGAAAGGAGTCGGGTCGAAACCATCGTAGGACGGGCGGCCGTACATATCCACCAGCATCTCGAACATCCTTACGAACTTGTTGTTCTTGAATTTGATGGGAGGGTTGTCCTCAAGGACGGCTTCATCCTTGAACCATACGACATCCATCTTGTCCAGCCGCTGCTGTATCTCGGCGTCGTCCTCCGCAGGAGCGAAGCCTTCGAACACTGCGAGAAGATTCTCGGCGGCATCTTCGGCTGCTGCGGAAGCCAGGGCGCGGGAGAAGTCTCCCTGCAGTCCGGCGAGAGCCTCGCGCATGGCGGGAAGCTCGCTCTTGGCTGCTTCCAGTTTGGCATGGTAGGCATTGATTCCGTCGGTGGCTGCCTTGATGTCGGCGTTCACGTCCGAATAGTTCCTGGAGGGTGCGGGGATCTCCTTGACAGGGAATCCTGCATTGTCTCCGGCTATCACGAAGCGGCAGTCTTTGCCATCGTCCTGTACCTTGAAAATAGCATAGTCGGCCTCCCACGAAGGGTCGAATTTCTTGGAGACCACTTTGTAGAAGTGCAGCTTGACTCCGGCCTCTTCAAGGGCGGAGCGGTCCCAGCTGCCCCAGAAACGTGTCTCCTGGGCTTCCTTCTCCAAAGAGCTCAGATTGTCCTTGAGGCCTTTGAGGGTGGAGTCGCTTCCGGACTCGATTTCGGAAATGAGCTTCTTCTGCGCTTCTATGCTTTCCAGAAGGGCGGAAGTACGTTCATCCACTGGTTTGGAGGAACGGGTGATATCTACCAGGCCGATTTCCTGGAGGGAAGAGAGGAAATCTTCCTTGGCTGCATCCAGCAGCACGAAGGAATACTTAGTCATTTTCTCTATCATAGGCTTTCCTCCTCTTCTTCGGCCGCGTGGCGGGTCTTGACTATCTTGGACGAGGCCTTGCTCAGGTTCTCCTCATCCTCCATATATCGCTTGATCTTGCGTATCGCCTCCTGATAGCCCGGAATCTGCACCTTCTCGTAGAGGTTCACCTTCTGGGTAGTCTTCTTGCGCTGGAAGTCGAGGATGCGGCGCTTCTGCTCGTACACCTCGCTCTCGAGCCCGAGGCGGGTGAGTTCCTGCAGTATGCGCACGCCGTCGGCGTACCAGGCCGGTTTGACGAAGGCATTGAATGGCGCAAGCTCGTAGTGGATCTCGTCCAGCTGGGGGCATTTGACGCCCGCCACCTTCACCTCCTTGAGGTCGATGTCGGTGATGCGTATCAGCCCTGGCTCGAACTCGTTCCACAAGGCCGCCAGGTAGTCGTAGCGCTGCATGGCCGATTCAAGTTCGGCGGCGAGCTTTTCCGACTCCTTCTTGGCCTGGAGCACGCTGAGGCGCAGGGCCGACTCCTTGTTCTTAAGGGTGGGGAGGGCCTTCTGCCGTACCTTCAGCTGCTTTCCGAGGTTCGTCAGCGATGTCTTGTTATATTGGAATTTAATTGCCATTATTCAGTTGCCCGGTCAGGCCGGGCACGACTTTAGGATTTCCAGTATTTGTCGATCAGGGACTGCTTGATACCTGTCTCTTCGGGCTTGAAATGCTTGGCAAAGAGCTTCCAGGCCGTGTCGAGCATCTGGTCGATCTTGATGTTGACGTCGATGCTCAGAAGCTCCACGGCGTAGTCCTTCGCATAGTCGAGGCAGCGCAGATCGTAGTCGGAGAGGTCGAAGCCGTTCTCCAGCTTGGTCTTGGCGTTCTGGGCATCTGCGTACAGACGTACACCCGCATTCATAACCTGGGAGTGGTCCTCGCGGGTCTTCTTGCCCTGCACGAGCTGTTTGAGTCGGGACAGGGAACGGAACGGGTCAACGATGACCTTGCCCGTATCGGAATCCGCACGCAGGAAGAGCTGGCCTTCGGTGATGTATCCGGTATTGTCCGGGATGGCGTGGGTGATGTCCCCGTCATTCAGGGTGGTAACTGCGATGATGGTAATGGAACCTCCGTCGGGCAGCTGCACGGCCTTCTCGTAGATCTTCGCGAGGTCGGAGTACAGCGAACCGGGCATGGAGTCCTTCGAAGGAATCTGGTCCATACGGTTGCTCACGATCGAAAGAGCGTCTGCGTAGAGGGTCATATCCGTAAGCAGCACCAGCACCTTTTCGTTCTTGTCCACTGCAAAGTACTCTGCGGCGGCAAGGGCCATATCGGGGATGAGGAGGCGCTCCACGGGAGGCTCCTCGGTAGTGTTCACGAAGGAGACTATCTTGTCGAGTGCGCCTGCGCTTTCGAAGGCGTGGCGGAAGAAGAGATAGTCGTCGTTGCTGAGGCCCATACCTCCGAGGATGATCTTATCGACGTCGGCACGGAGGGCCACGTCGGCCATCACGCGGTTGTAGGGCTGGTCAGGGTCGGCGAAGAAAGGAATCTTCTGGCCGGAAACCAGGGTGTTGTTGAGGTCGATGCCGGCGATACCCGTAGGGATGAGTTCCGAGGGCTGACGGCGCTTGTAAGGGTTCACGGAAGGGCCGCCCACCTGGCGCTCTTCTCCTTCTACCTCGGGGCCGCCGTCGATGGGATGGCCATAGGCATTGAAGAAACGGCCGGAGAGCTGCTCGCTGACTTTCAGGGTAGGGGGTTCTCCGTGGAAGGAAACTTCGGCGTTGGTAGGGATGCCTTCGGTGCCGGCGAATACCTGCAGGGTCACCAGGTCTCCTTTGGTCTTGACGACCTGGGCGAGGCGGCCTTCGACTGTGGCAAGCTCATCGTTGCTGACGCCTGCGGCGTGCAGGGACACGGTGGCCTTGGTTATGGCCTCCAGGCGGGTATATACTTTCTGATATGCTTTATTTGCCATTTTCTTCGAGTATTGAATTGAGTTGGGAACGGAAACCCTTGAACTGTTCGCTGTTCCATTCGGAATAGTTCATCTGGCGCAGGCAGTTGATAAGGCGCTTGAAGTATGCGCGGCAATCCTCGTAGTTGTCGAACGCGAACTTGCGGTCGCAGATTTCAAGGATGAGGTCGAGCATATATTTCTGGCGCTCGATGGGGCAGAGGCTGTCCACCGGGTCGAAACCGTCCTGCTGGAGGAATGCGAAGTCGATGAGCTCGCTCTTCCAGAAGGTCTCGTGGTAGCTCATAGGCACGCCGTCGTCGCCGAGGATGTTGATCTGGTCGGCCATCTCCTTGCCGCGGAGTACCAGGGTCTTGGCCTTGATGACCTTTTCGACCCAGCCCTTCTCGACGGCATTGTCAAGGTATTCTATGATTTCGGGATACTCCAGATATTTGGAATAGGAGTCGATGGGGTTCACGGCGGGGTAGCGCTTCTGGTCGGCGCGGTTCTGCTCGAGGGCATAGAAGCAGCGTGCAGCCTTCTTGGTGGACTCGGTGACGGGTTCCTTGAGGTTGCCGCCGGCAGGGGAGACGGTGCCTATGAAGGTGACTGCTCCGGTCTTGCCGTTGTTCAGGACCACCATACCCGCGCGGGCGTAGAAGTTGGAGATGATGGAGGAAAGGTCCACCGGGAATGCATCTGCACCCGGGAGCTCTTCCATACGGTTGCTCATCTCGCGCAGGGCCTGTGCCCAGCGGGAGGTGGAGTCGGCGAGAAGGAGGCACCTGTGGCCCATCGCACGGTAGTACTCGCAAATGGTCATAGCCGTATAGACGGAAGCTTCGCGGGCGGCCACGGGCATATTGGAGGTGTTGCAGATGATGGTGGTACGCTCCATAAGGTGACGGCCGGTGTGAGGGTCGATGAGTTCGGGGAACTCGGTGAAGATTTCCACGACCTCGTTGGCGCGCTCGCCGCAGGCGGCCATCACTATGATGTCGGCCTCGCCTTGCTTTGCTATAGCGTGCTGGAGGACGGTCTTACCGCATCCGAAAGGCCCGGGGATGAACCCGGTACCGCCTTCGGCTATGGGGTTGAAGGTGTCAATCACTCGCACGCCCGTCTCCATTATCTTCTGCGGACGGGGCTTTTCCTTGTAACCCTTGATGGCAATCTTGACGGGCCATTTCTGGGTCATGGTCACTTTTACGTCCTCGCCTTCTTCGTTTTCGAGGGTGGCTATCACCGTGTCTATGTTGTACTGCCCGGCAGGAGCGACTTCCTTCACGGTATAGCTGCCTTTGAAGGTAAACGGCACCATTATCTTGTGGGGCAGCCAACCTTCTTTGACTTCTCCGAGCCAGTCGGCCGCGGCTACTTTATCGCCGGGCTTGGCTATGGGCTCGAAATCCCAGAGTTTGACGTGGTCGAGGGGGTCGGTGTATTCGCCTCGTTTGAGGAATACGTCCGACATGGTGGTGAGGTCGTTCTGAAGACCGTCATATACGCTGGACAGCAGGCCGGGGCCGAGGGTTGCCTCGAGCATCCTGCCGAGGAACTCGACCTTGTCGCCGTTCCGCAGCCCGCGGGTGCTTTCGAAAACCTGGACCGAGGCCTTGTCGCCTGTCACCTTGATGACCTCGGCAAGCAGGTCGGTGCCACGGAGATTGATGTAGCAGAGTTCGTTCTCCGCCACCGGGCCGTCCACCTGCACTGTCACCAGGTTCGAGACTATGCCTGTCACCTTTCCAAATGTGCTCATATCTTAGTGTTTTCTTTGATTTCTTTAACCAGTTTGCGGAAGAGCTCGCGGCCGGTGGCCTCGTCGAGGCGCAGCCAGCGCTCTACCATCTTGAGTTTTACCACGAAGGCGAGGACAACGTCCAGGTCGAAGTAGTCCAGCACCGTAAGTGCATCTACCGTCTTCCAGTAGAAGTCATCCAGGGCACGCTCGCGCCCTAGTATGTCGTCGGTGCGGAGCAGGGCCTCGACTTCGGCCTTCTGCTCGAATTCCGCATCCTCCCCGTCGGGGTCGAGGATTACTATATCCGTGCCTTCGGGGCGGCCCAGGGTGCTGTTGAGGTATTCCACCTTGGTGTTGCGTATCCCCAGGTCGAGGCAGAAGAACTCGCGGATGAACCTGTTGCGGTCCTTGGCAGCCTTGCGGTAGAACTCCGCGTCGAGTTTATCCGGATCGAAGGAACTTAGCAGCAGGTCGAGGGTGGATATGTCCTTGGCGCTGAGCTGTTCCCTGATTTCGGACAGTATGGCATCGGTGTCCGGCATCTCTTTCCCGTCCTTGCTGAGGAGGGGAAGGGATGCTATTATGTACTCGTAATTATTCACCGAAGAGAAGTTTACGGGTTACGGGACGGAGATACTCTGCAATGAGTTCGTTGAATGTCTGTTCGGTGAGGCTGACGAACCAGCCGCCGTCCTTGGGACCTACCGTGAAACCGCCGCTCACCTTCTTGGAAAACTCCGCTTTCACTCCGCCTTTCAGGGCCTTGGCGAGTTCGCCGGCCACCCAGGGCTCGAGCTCTGCCTTCTGGCTTTCGGGGAGTACCAGCACGAGGTCTTCGGCTTCTTCGGAGTTGAACTTCTGCGCTACGCTGAGTATTATTTCTTTTACGAATGCGGCGTCCTTGAGGGTTTCGGAGACTTTCTGCTCTTCGATCTTGCCTACCAGCAGATTTTCCAAGTCTTTCTTGGTGGCCTGGAGGCACTGGGCGGAAGCCATCTTGAGGTCGGATTCCACCTTGGAACGGAGGTCTGCGGCATCTTTTTCGGCCTTGGCGTTTATGGCTGCGGCTTTTTTCTCGGCTTCGGCCACTATGTCGGCGGCTTCCTTGCGAGCTTGGGCGAGCAGGGCTTCGCCTTCTTCCTTACCCTTTACGAGGCCCTCCTGATAGAGCTTCTCGGTAAGTTCTTGCAATTTATTCTGCATATCTGATTGGTTATATTGAATTTGCGTTTTAAAGTTTACAAATATAACCATTTTTGCCCACATTCCTATCAATAATCAATCACCAATAATTATGACTCCGGGCTATATAAATGGGCGAGGCTGGCTATCAGTCTATCGACTATAGTCAGCCTCGCCGCTTGTTAGTTTGGTTTTATTGCATCTGACTCGCCATCAAATCTTCCAGCTGAGCCCTGTCGAGCTTGCCATCCAGACATATGAAAGTGAGCTCGTCGCCATCCTTGGCAAGCATGACGAAACTCGTCACCACTTTCTCGTCGCCACAAGTGTACATATGCATGATCTCGCCATTGTCCTTGACTTCCATCAGCATCTCGTATTTGCCGGAGTCGATGAATCTGCTGACATCCTTGTAAAGACTATCGTTGATGCCGAGGTTCTCGCTGTTGATTATGTACAGCCCCGAGAGACCGCGGATTACCGGGGTGAGGTCGACTTCTCCATTATTGGCCTGGATCTCGGGGATCTTGCCAATGAGCCGGAACATTGCGGGGGAAACATATACCGCGCTCACATTCTCGGCGTCGGAATACTTCATATAGATGCTTTTACCGTTCTGGGCATAAGCGCTCACGAATCCTAGCAGCAGGGCTGCAATTGCTAATATCTTTTTCATTTCGAGTTAATCTTTTTAATTGTTTTACCGGGCATTTCGGCGGCAGGCCTGGCTTCGCGGACCTGGTTGACGCCTTCGCTCATCTTATCTGATATGTATCGGAAGGTCTCCTCGACTTTGGCATACGCCAGGAGAGGGTCGTCAAAGCTGTCCTTGGGCTGCCTGGCTGCAGGAATCACGATCGCTGCGACAAGGGCTGCGGCTGCTGCGAGGGATGCGTAGGGAATCCAACGTTTACCGGCACGCTCTTCATCTTTCCGGCTCTGGGCTTCCGCCGCGGCAAGTGCCGCTTCGAGCCTCGGCCGCAGGCCTTCCGGCACCGTAACGCCCTCTGCGGAACGTTCCAGTTCTTCCAAGCTGAGTTTCTCTATGTCTTCGATACGTTTCATAATACTTGTCTTAATGTTTGACGTGCTCTCGAGAGCAAAACTCGCAAAGCGAGGTAATTGATTCCGGTCTTTTCGGCTATCTCTTCGTAGGATAGGCCTTTAATGGTCCGGAGGATGAGGACCTGCCGCTGTTTGTCAGGCAGGGATTTGACCGCTGCAAGCACCTTCTCCAGACGTTCTTTCTGGTCCATCTCCCTGTCTGCATCGCAGATTCCGGCAGTGCGTTCGTCGA
The DNA here is from genome assembly GCA_016287875.1 of Bacteroidales bacterium. Lineage (GTDB taxonomy): Bacteria > Bacteroidota > Bacteroidia > Bacteroidales > UBA932 > Cryptobacteroides. The sequence goes on from JAEEXQ010000021.1 coordinate 28,463, forward strand.
GCGGAGCATCTTCGAACTTCTGTACCTGGCGGATGCGGTCGAGGCAGAGGTTGCGCAGCAGCGTCATCGCATACGCTTTAGGATTCTGAATGCCATCCAGGCTGTCGCGGTTCTTCCAGAGTTTCAGGAAGAGTTCCTGCAGCGCATCTTCGGCATCGGCCTCAGATTCCAGTATGTAGAATGCCACCCGGTAACAAGCCTCGGCGAGGGAGAGGTAGGTGCTGTTGAACTCTTTCTCAGTCATTGTTTGCGGCCATTACGTTCAGATCCTTCATTGAAATGGTCCCGAACAGACAGATCAGCGCACAATCCGAGGGGGAGTACAGCACGAAGTCCCGGACCTTGTCGCCGTCGTCGGAGCAAACTCCGTACATACTCATCGATTCGCCGTCTCCTTTGGTTTCCATCAGCAGGTCGACATCTCTGAAGATGTGGTCCAGTCTTTGGGTAATCAGTTCTTTAGTTTCGGCGGGAGCATCTTCATAGTCCAGGACGGAAATCTTTTTGATGCCGCCGATAACACGCAGTACCGCCTGTGCTTCGGGGTCGTCCATTTCTTCCTTAAGTCCTTTTCTGACCATTGCTTTGACGAACATGGTCGGCAGGCTGCCCAATCTGACGAGCTCGACGCCGGGCTCATAGCGGCATTCGTAAAGAAATGAAGAAAGCTTGGCTTTTGGAATGTTTTTCCCGACGAGCCCTCCTAGGGGCAGGATCAGGAACAGGAGTATGATTACAATTCTTTTCATTACACCAACAAGACGCGGAAGACCCCGGTTTGTTACACTTGCAAAGATACTTTTTTTTTAATCAGAAATATTTTTTCTACATTTGGATTTGATAACCGATTAATTGATAGAGTCATATGAAAAAGCTTCTGTTCATTATTCTCGCATGCCTTCTTGTTTTCGCTCCTTCCCGGCTGGACGCCCGCAAGGTTAAATTCAAGAATGGAGACGTTTACGACGGCGAATGGAAGAACAAGGCTCCCAACGGTATGGGGGTCATGATCTACGCCAACGGCGAGATATATTCCGGGTATTGGGTTAACGGCATCAAGAATGGCATGGGAACCATGACCTTCCTCAGCGGTGACGAGTATCTCGGCGACTGGAAGGACGACAAGTTCCACGGCGAGGGCAAGATGACCTATGCCAACAAGGACTTTTACCAAGGTTCTTGGGAAGCGGGCAAGAAGCAGGGCGAAGGCACCATGACCTATTCCGACGGCGCAGTTTATGCCGGCAGCTGGGTCGAAGACCAGTATGATGGCAAAGGAACTCTTACGTATGTTAATAAAGACGTTTACGAAGGCGGCTGGAAAGCCGGCAGGCAGTGCGGCGAAGGCGAGATGAAATATGCCGACGGCGCATCCTATGCGGGTTCCTGGCTGGACGGCCGGTATTCCGGGGTAGGAAAGATGAACTATGTCAACGGCGATATCTACGAGGGAGCATGGGAGAATGGCTTGCGCAGTGGCGAGGGGTCCTTCTTCGACAACGCACTCTCGCGCATCTACAAAGGCAGCTGGAATGATGCATCCCTATCAGGTCCCGGCAACATTACTTTCGTAAGCAATGGAACCGTGGAAATGTCGCTGGACGGAGAATGGACGGAGAACGGACGCTTCAGCACCACTTTCAGCATCGCAGGCAAGACCTATACCGGTACCGTGGCTCCTGCATCCGGCGATGGCGTGACCGGGCCTTGCCTCGAAACCGGCAAGGTTGCCTGGGAGACCGACATGGTGGCCGATGGCCGTTGGAAACAGAATACTACGCTCGCAATCTGCGATTATAAAGATATGGTGGAAGGCCGCCTGCGCTACAACCTGGCCGGCCGCTCCTTCGACGGTGACGTCAAGGACGGAAAGGAGAACAATGGCAAGCTCAACGTGAGCGTTCCCGGCAAGTTCCTCTTCGACGGAGAGATGAAGCTCGGCGAGCCCTTCGGCATCTATGTGGGCGATTTCAAGGCAAGCCCCTTCACCGAATACGACCTTTCCGGCTGGGACGAGGTCATCGGTGCTGATATAGGCCGCCTCGATGGCCTGCGTTCCATCTGCGGCGTATTCCGCGACTCCCTTCTTACCGTGCGCGGAATGCTTACCAACGGAATTCCCGACGGTGAAGTGTCCATGGTATATGCTGCCAAGGACTCCCTGACCCTCAACAGCTCGTGGGCTAACGGCAAGCTCGTAGATGGCAAGGGCGTCATCGCTGGCACTCCTTTCGTGATCGTGGCAGTCGAGAACGACAATGTGCAGGTCGATCTGGAAAGCGGCGAAAGAATTGCTTTCGTGCCTTCCAAGCCTGCTGCCATACTCCCCGAGATAGAACAGAAACTCAACGATCAGAGGACTCTGCGCGAGAGGCTTGCTGCAGAAATGATGGGCGGGGCTGCTGCCCAGTAGCGATGCCTCTGTTACGGACTCTTTTCACGGCGCACCTCGCTGCGCTGCTTATCGGGTGTGCGACCGGTCCCTCGCCCGAACCCCTCCGCATATGGTTCGACATCCCGACTTCTTCCGCCGGCGGTGCCGTGTGGAAGGGGGGAGTGGATCCCGAATGGGAATCCAAGTCCCTGCCCATTGGAAACGGCTCGCTCGGGGCCAACGTCTTAGGCTCCATCTCCCGCGAGAGACTTACACTTAACGAGAAATCCCTCTGGACCGGTGGCCCGGCCATTTCCCGCGATCCTTCATATTACTGGAATTCCAACAGGAACTCGGCCGCAGTCCTTCCCGAGATACGCCAGGCTTTCCTGGACGGAGACGATGCCCGTGCGGAGGAACTCACCCGTAAGAACTTCGGGGCTGTCCCGGAGAAGGTCGTCGATGGAAAGAGGCTCGACCGTTTCGGTTTCATGACCACTCTCGGGGAACTGCTGATAGATACCGGCCTTCGGGAGGGCCCCGTGCCCGAAGACTTCGGCAAGGCTGACGGGCAGAAGGTGAACTATGGCGGCGTGCCGAAAGAAATAGTGGTGCAGCGTCCGGACCCTCGCAGCGGGCCGGGGGAAACTGTGGAGTGCTATGAGCGTTCGCTTTCCCTGGATTCCGCGCTGGTGCGCGTGGCTTTCCGCCAGGATGGTGTCAGCTACAAGCGCGAGGCCTTTGTATCGTACCCCGACCAGGTGATGGCGCTCAAGTTCTCTTCGGACCGCAAAAGGGCCCTGAATCTGCGGCTCAGCTATCTGGACAATCCTCTGGCAGAGGGCCGTACGCTTTCTTGCGCGGAAGACGAGATCTTCTATTCGGGCCGCTTGCGCAGTAACGGAGAGCGCTTCGCCCTGCGTGTCAAGGCCGTTTGCAAGGGTGGCAGCCTGAGTTCGGAAGATGGCGTCCTGGCCGTTTCCGGGGCCGATGAGGTGGTGTTCCTGGTGGCTTCGGCGACCAATTACAAGATGAATTTCGAGCCGGATTTTTCGGATCCGGATACTTATTACAAGGGTGGTGATCCTGATGCCGTCACTTCTGCCAGGATCTCATCTGCCGCCCGGCTTGGATGGAAGCGCCTTCTTCGCCGCCACCTCGCAGATTATCAGAAACTCTTCTGCCGCGTCGAACTTCGCCTTTCTTCGGGGGGTACCGTCCCTGAAGGACATGCCACCCTCGGCAACGACACCCCAAAAATCGGCAGATTTTCGGGGACCCCGTTATTAGCTTCCCGCAAAGGGGTCGAGCGGAGCGAGACTTCTTCAGGGACGGTAC
>JAEEXQ010000079.1 GCA_016287875.1 Bacteroidales bacterium
ACGCTCTGCTATGTAGCCCCAGTTCTGCTTGAGGGCGTGGCCGGCGTGGAGGCGCCAAGGCTCCTTGTACTGAGGCTCCTCATATACCAGGTACTTGCTGGTGGAATAGGTGAAGTTGCCTCGTGCGGAGCTCCAGAAATCCTTGTTCCAGACCTGCTTGTAGTCGGCCTGGATGTCGATACCGTGGGCTGCGGCCTCGCCGATGTTGGCGGCAATCTGCGCCTGCAGGCCCATGGTCTCGGGCACGTCGGCGCGGGTCATGAAGATATCCGTACGGTGCTCGGTGAAGTACTCGGCAATGATGTCGAGTTTCTTGAAGAGGCCGAGCTCGAGGGCGAAGTTGCTCTTGTAGGACTTCTCCCAGGTGATTTCCTCGTTGGCGTAGCGCAGCACGTCGATACCGGTGATCTTGATGCCGGAAACTTCGCCGAAGTTGGCGCTGCGGGCGCTGCTGTTCATATTCATCTCGGAGAGATAATAGAAGCGGTTGCTGGAAGATCCGATGTTGTCGTTACCCACGAGGCCGTAGGATGCGCGCAGCTTGAGGTTGTGCACATACTTGGAGAGGGGCTTGAAGAAGGGTTCGTTCGACACCATCCAGGCAAGTCCGGCGGAGGGGAAGAAGCCCCAGCGCTGGCTGGGATGGAAGCGCTCGGAGCCGTTGTATCCGAAGTTGAACTCCAGGAAGTAGCGCTTGTCGAAGCCGTAGGTGAAGCGCCCGGAGAGGCCTGCGTTGCGGGAAGGAAGGCTGAGCTGCAGGGAACCTGCGTTGGCGTTCAGCGACTCGCGGGCCGTGAATACCAGCAGGCCGGTGACGTCGTGCCTGCCGAATTCCCTGGCGTAGTTCAGGCGGCTCTCGGAATACATTGTGTTGGTGATGGTCTTGGGGCCTTCGCTGTAGCCGAGCCAGTTGGTACCGGTCTCGTTGATGCGCTGCACGTGGTACTCTCCCGTATAGGAATCGTAGGAGTCCATGGTGTACCAGTAGGGCGAGAAGGAACGATAGACCTCGTAGTAGGAGAGCCTGGTGAGGTTGAAGAGCGTCATGAAGTGCAGGCCCTTGGTGATGAAGTCGAGGTCCTGGTTGAGCTCGACGGCCGCGATCATCTGCGAACGCTGGGTGTCCTTGTATCCGCGCACCAGGTCGGCGTAAGGGTTGGAGTAGGATCCGTCCTTGTAGTTACCGAACATTATGTGCTTGATGCCCACGTGGTCGTCGTCGTCGGGATAGTAGGCCGGGAAGAGCACGGGGTCGGAGTGCACAACCTGCTTGTAAACCGCGTCACCGCCGTTCAGGGGGCCGGTGTAGTCGGTGAAGTTACCGGTCAGACGCACGGCCAGTTTGGTGGTGGGTGTGACGTTGATGTCCACGTTCGAACGCAGGGTGTAGGTCTTCTGGTCGATGTTGTTGTTGAAGGAGTTGCGCTTATCGACCTTGAGGATACCCGTATCCTCCGTAAATCCGCCCGTGACATAGTATGTGGCCACCTTGCCGCCGCCTCGGGCCGAGATGTTGGCACGGTAGGCGGTCGCGTAGTCCTTGAAGAGCATATCGTACCAGTCGTTGGCAGGATAGATGAGGCGGTTGGCGTTGGGCTTGCCGGTCTGCTCTATCTTGTCGTAGGTGTACATAAGCTCGCCGAGGGGGTCGCGGGTGGAGATGGCCTCGTTGAACGATTTCATATATGTGACGGGGTCGGCCAGCTGCACGGTGGAAGTAGGCTGGGAGACGGAGGTCTCGACGCGGGCGAAAATCTTCGCCGGGCCTTCCTGGCCGCGCTTGGTGGTGACGTAGATCACACCGTTTGCACCTCGCGCACCATAAAGGGCGGTAGCGGTAGCATCCTTCATGATCGAGAAACTCTCGATATCGTCCGGCTGAAGGCGCGCGAGGTCGGTGGTGGTCAGTTCTATGTTGTCGATTAGAATCAGGGGGCTGGTGTTGGCACCGAAAGTGGTGATGCCTCGCACGAAGAAGTCGGCGTTGTCCTGACCTGGCTCACCGCTTCGCTGATATGCGATAACACCGGCAACATTTCCAGCAAGAGCAGTAGTGAGGTTGCTGGAAGGTACCTTCAGAGTTGCTACGTCGATCGTTGAAATAGAACCGATTACGCTTTCCTTCTTCTGTTTACCGAAGGCTACGATGGTGGTTCCCTCCAACTCGTTCGCCACATCCCTGAGCTTGATCATGAAGTTTTTGCGGTCGCCGACGGGGATGATCTGAGTTTCCTTGCCGACGAATTCGAATTTAAGTTTGTCGCCCGGCTTGACTCCGCTGATCTCGAAGGAACCATCGAGGTCGGTGATAACGCCTCGGGTGGTGCCCTCTATGGACACTGTCGCTGCCGGAAGCGGCTGACCGGTTTCTTCTTCGAAGACTGCTCCTTGCACGGTCTTGGTCTGGGCCAAGGACACCAGCGGCAGCATTATAAGAACAAACACGATCGCGATGAATCGTTTTGACATAAATTAAATTTTAAGGTATATTTGCTAGTGGATGCTAATTTAGGAACTTTTTTAGCAAAAAAGAAGCTTTTCTTAAAGAAATGACAAGGCAATTGCTCAAATATTTAATAGTCACGCCCTTATTTGTGGTGGGATGCACTTCGAATTCCGAGCAAATCACTTTCAGAAATGACCAGCAAACCCAAATCGTGTACGCACACGGTGGGCAAACGGGGCGTTTTACCTTGTTCGTTTCCGAAGAGCTCGCAGACGGGCTGGAAAGCGGCGATGTCACCCTGCCGGAAGGAGTAACTCTTACCAGGGCGCTGTACGAAGACCCGGAATTCGAGTCCAGGCACCGCGCCGCCGGGCTGCACCGCTGGTATTATGCCGAGGTGGACGAATCCGTACCCCTCACCAAGGCCGGCGAAACCCTGTCCGGTATGGACGGCCTGCTATATATGGAAGAAACGCCCACGCCCGCGCCCGACGCGTTCATCCCCTTCAACGACCCGAATTCCTCGCTGCAATGGCATCTGAACAACCTCGGAACCATAGTGAACGGGGCCAAGGCGGGTTGCGACATCAACGTCCTGCCCGTCTGGGAGCGCTTCACTGGCGGCAAGCCGGAAGTGATAGTGGCCGTGGTGGATACTGGCGTGCAGCCTGACCATCCGGACCTGAATGGCGTGGTGATCCCCGCCGGCTCCGACGGCAGCAAGAGCTTCCTCCGTTCCAAACTCCTGACCCCCTACAATATCACTCCCCAGCGCCACGGAACGCACGTCGCGGGCATTATCGCCGCCATCAATAATAACGGCACCGGCGGATGCGGAATCGCTGGCGGCACGGCGGGCGGCGGGGTGCGCATACTCGACTGCCAGGCCATCGCGAGCGAAGAGGGTGACAGCGGCAGCACCTATTCCGCCCTCATCTGGGCCGCGGACCACGGTGCGGTGCTGGCGAACAACAGCTGGAACTATACCTATGACGACGAGAGCAAAGTGCCGGCCTCCACGCCGGGCGACATCGTCTCTGCCATTAATTACTTCATCGAATACGCCGGCACCGACAAGCACGGCAACCAGACCGGCCCTATGAAGGGCGGGGTGGTGTTCTTCTCGGCCGGCAACAAGGGATGGTCGAGGTCGCAGCCTTCGATGTACGAGGGCGTGATAGCGGTGGGAGCGACCGGGCCTGCGGGAGAATCCTCCTCCTACACCAACTACGGGGATTGGGTGGATATCTGCGCTCCCGGCGGCAACTACAACCCCTACGGCAGCTACAATGCCATTATCTACAGCACCGTGAGCGGAGGGGGATACGCCCAGATGCAGGGTACTTCCCAGGCGGCTCCTATGGCCTGCGGCGTGGCTGCGCTGCTGGTTTCGCAGTTCGGCGGCCCCGGCTTCACCAACACCGACCTCAAGCGCATGCTGCTCGGCGGGGCCGACAGGGAATATAGCCATCGGGTCCCGATAGGCCCTGCGCTCGACGCCTTCTCTTCCTTCGTGTACGATGGCAGGCAGATGGATCCTGTCACCAACATAGAAATCGGCACGGCCGCATCTTCCGCAAGCCTGCGCTGGACGGTCGGGAACTGCCAGGATGGCCTCTTCTACGCCTACAAGGTGCTGCTCGCCGAAAAAGAGTCCTCCCTTCGCGCTGCGGATCCCTTCGCAATCCCCTCCGACGTGCGCTGCCTCACGGTCAGGGCCACCGCCCCCGGCACCGTCCTTTCCGCCGTATTCGACGGCCTGGTCCCTTCGAAAGACTACTACGCCACCATCATAGGCTACACCCGTTCGCACCAGTATCCCTCCGGAAACAGCATAGTGGGATTCCGGCTGAACGGCGCCCCCGTCATCTCCCGCAATGACAGCGGGCCCATCGAGCTCCATCACAACGAGCGCCGGCAGCTAAGCCTCAGCTGTTCCGATCCCGACGGGGATGCCCTGAGCGTCAGCGTGGATCCGGGCTCCCCCGCCTGCAGCTGGACCTATTCCGGCGGAATACTGACTCTGTCGTTCGACGCCTCCGCAGCCGCGCCGGGCTACTATTTCACGAAGATTACGGTGGACGACGGCAAGACCTCGACCGGTCTGGAGCTCAAGTACACCATACTCGAAAACCAGCCCGTAGCGCTGCTGAAGCTGGTTCCGGACATAATAATGGATGCGTCCGGGAGCTATGCGCTGATGCTTGACGAGTATTTTGCGGATCCGGACGGGGATGAGGTTTTATATGAGGTGGAGTGCGCCGAGCCCGCGGTTGCGCTGGCCATCGGCGGGGGCGCTGCCGGGGGTTCTGCCGGGGGCAGCGTGCTGAGCGTCAGCTGCGCGGAATTCTGCGTCACCACCTTGACTATTAGGGCTTCTGACGGATCCACCCCTTCGCGCGTCGTGCAGCTGCACCTCCGCGTCCAGAACCATCCCAGCGGAATCTGCATCAGCTCCCCCGTGGTGAGCGACAAGCTGCTGGTCAGCTGCTCCCAGGCGGGCGACGTGGAAGTGGTAATCTACAGCTCTACCGGCCGCAAGGTCCATTCGGGCAAAGTACACCAATCGCCCTTCGATCCGGGCGCCGTCACGGTGTCGGGCCTCTCCCCCGGCCGATATACCGTGCGCCTCAAATTCGGATCCTCCGATAGGAAACTCAATATTGTCAAAATATGAAAAAGATTCTCATTTCCGTTCTGATGCTGCTGGCAGCCAGCAGCCTCTTCGCAAAAGTAACCCTTCCGCCGGTATTCGGCGACCATATGGTCTTGCAGCAGAAGACCTCTGCCGCCATCTTCGGCAAGGCCGAGCCTGGCAAGACCGTCACCGTCAAGACCTCCTGGAACAAAAAGAAAGTCTCGGCCGTCGCCGATTCCGAAACCGGCCGCTGGCTGGTGCGCGTGCAGACCCCTGCCGCCGGCGGTCCCTACGAGATCACCATTTCCGATGGCGACAAGACCGTCCTCAGCGACGTGCTCATCGGCGAGGTCTGGTGGGCATCCGGCCAGTCCAACATGGAGATGCCCATGAAGGGTTATTCTTCCCAGCCTGCGAAGGGTGCCACCAAGTTAATCACCCGCGCAAAGGCCTCCAGGCCCCTCCGCATCTGCAATATCCAGAAGCAATCTTCCATCCACGTGCAGGACAGCTGCGCCGGTGCCTGGGCGCAGAACACTCCGGACGTGGTCGCCAACACCAGCGCCACCGCCTACTTCTTCGCCGACGCCCTGCAGGATGTGCTGGAAGTGCCCGTGGGCATCATCGTTACTTCCTGGGGCGGCAGCAGCATCGAGGCCTGGATCAAGCGCGAGGTCATCGAGAAGGACTTCCCCGAGTTCGACCTGACCTTCCTCAATGGTTCCGTGGAGATCCCCAAGAGGCGTGTCCATCAGTGGCCCACCCTGCTCTACAACGGACAGGTCGCTCCCCTCGTGCCTTTCACTTTCAAGGGTATGATCTGGTATCAGGGCGAAACCAACCGTCCCAAGCCGGACCAGTATGTGCGTCTGCAGATGGCCTATGTGGAGATGATGCGTTCCGAGTTCCAGGTTCCGGATGCTCCTTTCTACTGCGTGCAGATCGCTCCTTATCCCTACGATAACGGCCGCAAGACCCACAGCGGATATCTTTGCGAAGCCCAGCAGAAATCCGTCCAGCAGCTCAAGCACGCCGGATATGTCACTACTACCGATATAGGCGAGTACGGCACCATACATCCCTGCCGCAAGCAGGAGGTCGGCGAGCGTCTGGCCTGGCTGGCGCTGCAGAATGATTATGGTATGGATGCCATCGAAGCTACCGCTCCCTACTACAAGAGCGTGGAGTTCAAGGAGGGTGCAGCCTTCGTGACCATGAATGTAAGTAATCAGGGATTGTCGCCTATGGGTGCCGAGATTTCCGGTTTCGAAATTGCGGGTGCCGACCACAGGTTCTATCCTGCGAAAGCGTGGCGTACCCACAGAGCTGAGGTCAAGGTCTGGAGCGACCAGGTTCCCGAGCCCGTTGCCGTGCGCTACTGCTGGCGCAACTGGTGCGTCGGCGGCCTCTTCAACAACTACGGCATCCCCGCCGGTCCCTTCCGCACCGACAACTGGCCCGTCGACGAAGCCGACTGGGCCGAGTAGCCTTTCGTCCCCCGGCCACGGTCACGCCGCGGGCGGACCTTGGCCGGGCCCCCGTGTCGGTGCGGAAGGGCCGGCGAGGACGTGGCAGCACTTCTCCAAGGCCGGGCATCTTCCCCCTCCCTGCATCGCGCAGCACTTAACCGCCTGACTATCAATACTTTCCCGGAAAGAGAATCGTCGAAATTCGCCGATTCTCTTTTCAGTATTAGACTATCAATCAACAACTTGGCTGCTGCATAGTGTCTTAGTGTTCCTGGTCTGCAAAAAAAATGCAGACCAGGAACACCCACCCCCCTTCTCCGTGGCAGACCGGAATCACTCACCCCTTCCCACCACGTTTCACTGGGCAAGGTCTAATTCTATGCCTTGGACCTTGCCCGCATTTCGGCCTCCCAGCCACTTCCAATGGGCAAGGTCCCCACCACGAAATTAGACCTTGCCCATCAGAGGGGACTCTGTTCACTCAGTACCCCCTTCCATAGTCTGTCAAACCACATTTCTTCGATAGGTCTGCAGCAAAAATTGCCAAAACGTTGTAGGTCATGAATTTTTCGTGGGGACTTAGTGCATAAACGGCCAAGAATGCCGCAGGTCTATAGGGGCAAAGGGTATAGGCTGCAGGAGGGTGCGGTTGGTGGGCAACGCTGCCGGTCGAAGCAAGACCGGCAGCTACGGCGGCGCCGGCTGCGGGGAGCAACATCCCTGAAGGGCTCTCCTCGCCGGCGGCCTTAGCCCAGCGACAAAAATGCCCGGTCACGACCGGGCATGAGGGGAAATGCCGGGCGGCCAAGTGGCTGTGTATCAACTATATC
>JAEEXQ010000022.1 GCA_016287875.1 Bacteroidales bacterium
GACGTCCGCATTGGCATCTACGGCACGATGGACTTCTTCGATACCAAGGCCGAGCTGCTGGATGCCGAGGATTTCCGCAGCCGCATCCCCGCGAGCATACACGACACGGAGGAGAATTACGACTTCGTGGCCCTCTACGACGAGTGGCGGAGCGGCCGGCTCAAGCTGCGCTGCCAGAGCATACGCAGCAGTCTGGTCATACACAGCAACGGCGACGTGCCCATCTGCCAGAATCTCGGGGTGAATCTAGGAAACATACGGCAGAACAGCCTGGACGAGATTTTCAATGGTAGGGCGGCCCGCAAGCTGCAGTGCAGTTATGACCGCGGATGCAATGGCTGCTGGATCAATTTCCACCGGAAGTACGACATCATCCTCCTCCGGAATCTCGAGAAACTGCTTCCCAAGAGGGTGATAGAGTGGTTCTATGGGCCTTATCAGTGGTCGGGGGACAGGCGGATGACGTACAGGCGGTTTTTCGGGAAGATGCCCGATCAAGTCGGGCATGACTAACCAGGTCGGGCATGACTAACCAAGTCGGGCATGACTAACCAAGTCGGGCATGACAAAACACAGTAGATTATGAAGATAATCGAGAAATACAAGCGCCTCCGCAGCGAGGCCTACCTGAAGGAGACTTACGAGGGCGCGTATGCTTTCGTGGGAATGGGCCAGCATAGCCTGAGCAACCTCTATCCGGTCATCCACTATCTCCAGATTCCCCTGAAGTACATCTGCGTGACTTCGGAAGATAAGGCCGCGCTCATCGGCAGGAAGTTCCGTGGAGTCATCGGAACCACCGACCTTGACGCCATACTGGCAGATCCGGAAATCAAGGGCGTGTTCGTCGCTGCCAGCCCCAAGGCTCACTTTGCGATAGCGCAGAAGGTGCTGCACAGCGGGAAGGCCCTGTTCATCGAGAAACCCCCGTGCGGGAGCGCCTCGGAACTGGAAGAACTTGTAAAGAACGGCGCCAAGGGCATTGCGGTCGCAGGCTTGCAGAAGCGCTATGCACCGGCCGTACGCATACTTAAGAAGAAGATCTCCGGGGAGAAACTGCTGAACTACGACCTTCACTACTGCACCGGCGCCTATCCTGAAGGGAACGCCCTGCTGGACCTCTACATCCATCCTATAGACCTTGTCTGCCACCTTTTCGGAAGGGCCGAGGTCGTGGCCTGCGCCAAGCCCTCCAAGGACTCCTATCTGCTGATGCTCAGACATAAAGATATCTGCGGCACGCTCGAACTCTCCACCGGCTATAGTTGGGATGATGCCAAGGAGACTCTGGCGGTGAATACTGCCTCCGGCCTCTATACTCTCGACCGTTGTCAGAGCCTCACGCTCGAGCCCAAGCCCGCAGTAATCGCCGGCATTCCGCTGGAGAAAATAGGTTTTGGGAAGAAGGGCGCCCGTGTGCTCTTCGCACAGAACAGTTTCTCGCCGGTGCTCAAGCAGAATCAGGTGTATGTCCAGGGATTCTTCGACGAAGTGCGCAACTTTGCCGAAAGGGCCCAGGGCCGCAAGGCGGAAGTGCTCTCGGACCTTGACAGCCTCAGGGATACATATTCTGTGATTACATCTCTATCTCAAGACCAAGGTCTGCGATAAGGGCTGCAACTTCGCTATTCTCGAAAAAACTTTTAAGATCATTTGCGTTCATGGCATTGTTCTTTTTGTTTGACAATGCAAAAGTACGCCCCCGGATTGTCAACTTTTGACAATTTCAAAATATTTGCATAATTTTACGCCATGGACCAACCGAAATTCGAAAGAATGTTGCGGCTGATGCGTCTGCTCAGCGGCAACGTGACCTACAGCATCGACGAACTTGCCGACAAGCTCGAGATGTCCGAGCGCACCATCTATCGCTACATAGACACCTTCAAGGCCGCCGGCTTCGCCGTCGAAAAACTCTACGGCAACATCTACCGCCTCACCAGCCTTAACGACGACACCCTCGACCTGAGCAAGCTGGTCTATTTTTCGGATGAGGAAGCCGCGATAGTGAACAATATGATCGACGGCTTGGACAACACCAATGCCCTCAAGATAGGCCTGAAGCGCAAGCTTGCGGCAGTGTACGACAGCACGTCGATATCGTCGTACATAGGCAAGAGGTCCAATACGGCTAACGTCCAGGCCCTGGCAGATGCAATCAAGAACAAAAGCAAGGTGGTCCTGCACGACTACGAATCTTCCAACTCGGGGCAGGTTCGCGACCGTCTGGTGGAGCCCTTCGCCTTCACGACCAACTATGTGGATGCCTGGTGCTACGACCTGGAGGACGGGCGCAACAAGATATTCAAGATCTCCCGTATGGGCGAGGTGGAAGTGCTTCTCAAGGCCTGGACGGAAGAAGACAAGCACCACCTGCAGCCGGCCGACGCCTTCCGCATCCACGGCAACAAGTCGATGCATATACGCCTGAAACTGAGCCAGAGGGCCAAGAACCTGCTTCTGGAGGAGTATCCCCTGGCAGAGAAGTCCGTCCATAAAGAGAAAGGGGAGTGGGTATTCGACGGATTTATCCATGCGCTGCCGGGAGCCGGCCGTTTCGTGACCGGGCTTGCCCAGGAAGTCGAGATATTGGAAGGAGACGAGCTGAAGGATTACGTGCGCAGCTATATGCAGGATGCGCTCAGCTCTTCCAAACTTTAAGATACTGCTGCAGAGCCCACATCTCGTCGCGGTAGCGGGCTGCTTCGGCGAATTCCAGGTCGGCCGCGGACTTCTGCATACGCCGGCGGTCCTCTTCTATCATCTTCTCTATCTGTTCGCGGTTCATGGAACGTATGACCGGATCCTGCAGCACTGCAGCCAGGTCGGCCTTCACGTATCCGTCCACATAGGCAGAACCGGGCTCGCGCTTGGAATCGTGCCCGAATCCCACCGAAACCATTCCTGAACCGAGGTCCGAGGGGTTGGGGATATAGACAGGATCGTCGTAGGAATTGGCAGCGCTCACGCGCCCTGTGGTGCCGTTCGCCACGCGCGGGTTCATGGCCTTGCCGCCTCCCATCGAAACCAGTTCCGCCGCCAGCACATTGCTGCGGGTCTCTATCTGCTTGGGAGTTATGCCGTGTAGTTTGTTGTACTCCATCTGCTTGGTACGCCGGCGGTTGGTCTCGCGTATGGTCTCTTCCATCGAAGGAGTTATCTTGTCGGCATACATTATTACCAGCCCGTTTACGTTTCGGGCGGCGCGGCCGGCGGTCTGGGTAAGGGCGCGCGTAGTGCGCAGGAAACCTTCCTTGTCGGCATCGAGGATGGCCACCAGCGATACGCTGGGCAGGTCCAGGCCCTCGCGCAGGAGGTTCACTCCCACCAGCACGTCGAACAGGCCGTTCTTGAAATCCTCTATGATTTCCACGCGCTCTCCGGTATCCACGTCGGAGTGGATGTAGCGTACGCGTATGCCAATGCGGCGCAGATACTCGTCCAGTTCCTCCGCCATCCTCTTTGTAAGGGTGGTCACCAGCACGCGTTCGTCCAGCTCCGAGCGCTTGCGTATCTCCTCCACCAGGTCGTCCACCTGATGCTCGATGGGACGCACTTCTATCGGAGGATCCAGCAGACCGGTAGGGCGCACGACCTGCTCCGCTACCAGGCCTTCCGACTTCTCCAACTCGTATTCTGCCGGAGTGGCGCTCACATAGACCTTCTGGCCGGTGATTGCCTCGAACTCGTCGAAGGTGCAGGGACGGTTGTCAGCCGCGGCGGGCAGGCGGAATCCGTACTCCACCAGCACGCTCTTGCGGGAATGGTCCCCGCCGTACATCCCTCGTATCTGAGGAAGGGTGACGTGGCTCTCGTCTATGAAGGTGATGAAATCCTTCGGGAAATAATCTATCAGGCAGAAGGGCCTCTGGCCGGGTTTGCGGCCGTCGAAGTAGCGGGAATAGTTCTCTATGCCGGGGCAGTATCCCATCTCCTTCAGCATCTCCAGGTCGTTCTCAACCCTCTGCTGAAGGCGCTTGGCCTCTATGGGCTTGCCCACCTCCTCGAAGTAGGCCATCTGCTTCACCAGGTCGTCCTGGATTTCGCTGATGGCGGATACCACCCGCTCGCGGTTGGTCACGAAGTTGTTTGCCGGGTACACCTCCACGCTGTCCAGGGCCTCGATACGCGCCCCGGTCACCGGGTCTATCAGGCTGATGGCATCTATCTCGTTTCCGAAGAACTCTATGCGCACGGCCTCGTCCGCCCCGCCCAGGAACACATCTACCGTATCGCCGCGAACGCGGAAGGTGCCGCGCTGGAAATCGGTTTCGGTGCGGGAGTACAGGCACTCCACCAGTTGGTAGAGGAAGGTGGTGAGGCTGACGGTATCTCCCTTGTGCAGATGTATGGTCTGGGACTTCCAGTCATCCGGATTGCCTATGCCGTAGAGGCAGGAGACGGAGGAGATGACCACAACGTCACGCCTGCCGGACATAAGGGCGCTGGCGGCGCTCAGACGCAGCTTCTCTATCTGGTCATTGATGCTGAGGTCCTTCTCGATATATGTGTCGGTCGTGGGCAGGTAGGCCTCCGGCTGATAATAATCGTAGTAGGAAACGAAGTATTCCACCGCATTCTCCGGGAAGAAGGTCTTGAATTCGCCGTAAAGCTGTGCGGCCAGGGTCTTGTTGTGGCTCAGTATCAGCGCCGGCCGCTGCAGGTTGGCGATGACGTTCGCCATCGTAAAGGTCTTGCCGGATCCGGTTACGCCCAGCAGGCAGATGTCCCGGACACCGCCTTCCAGGGCCTCCGTAATCTGCTTGATGGCCTCCGGCTGGTCGCCGGAAGGCTGGTATGCCGAATTCAGGTGGAATTTCATTATAGCGCAAAGATAATAAAAATGGCCACCAGGCTAATGCATTTGCGGAAGTTTTTTGAGCTGGCCCGCGCGTGGCGGTAGCGGAGCAAATGCATTAGCCTGGTGGCTATCAGAGTACTATATTAGATAAATATGTATTTGCAGATAAACAGCGCTGCGAGTATCCACATGGTAACGGAAATCTCTTTGAACTTGCCTGCGACAGCGTGGCAGAGAACATAGGAGATGACACCGAGGAGGATACCGTCGGAGATGCTGTATGCAAGAGGCATCATTATGATGGTGATGAAGGCAGGGATGGCCTTGCAGTAATCTTCCCAGTGGATGGCCTTGACGGAAGGCATCATCATCACACCCACGATAATAAGGGCGGGAGCGGTTGCTGCGCCGGGGATGGCAAGGAAGATAGGGCTGAGGAACAGGGCCAGAGCAAAGAAAATTGCAACGGAAAAAGCGGTGAGACCGGTGCGTCCGCCTTCACCTACGCCGGATGCACTCTCAACGTAAGTGGTGGTGGTAGAAGTACCGAAGCAAGCACCTGCGATGGTTGCGATGGAGTCGGCGAGGAACATCTTCTCTACGCCGGGGATTTCTTCGTCACCCTTTCCGATGATGCCGGCACCCTGATGAACACCGATGATGGTGCCCATGGTATCGAACATATCGATGAAGAGGAAGGTGAACACGACTGCGAGCATATCCCAGCTGAGGATGCTGCTCCATTCGAACTGGCAGAAGATGGGAGCGATGCTATCGGGGAGCGACAACACCTTCGTAGGGAGGGTGGTGATTGCTGCGCCGGTTGCAGGGTCCTTGATGAAGAGGCCGATGACAGCGGTGATGAGGATGCCCCAGAGCATTCCACCACGGATCTTGGCCATCACGAGGCCAGCGGTGATGAAGAGACCGATGACACCGACGAGAGCTTTGCCTTCGGTGATGTGGCCGAGGCCTACGAGGGTAGCATCGTTATTGATGATGATACCGGCGTTCTGCATGCCGATGAAGGCGATGAACAGACCGATACCTGCACCAATAGCTTTCTTGAGCGTTCCGGGGATGGCGTTGATGAGCCAGGAGCGGACCTTGGTGACCGTCAGGATTACGAAGATGAGACCTTCGATAAGGACTGCGGTGAGTGCGAACTGCCAGGTGTGTCCCAGGCCAAGGCACACGGTGAACACGAAGAATGCGTTCAGACCCATGCCAGGTGCGAGGGCGAAAGGTTTCTTGGCATAGAGAGCCATTACCAAAGTACCCACGATAGCAGCGAGTGCGGTGGCGGTGAACACCGATCCGGCGGGCATGCCGGGAAGGGCACTGAAGATACCAGGGTTGACAGCCAGGATATAGGCCATCGTAAGGAAAGTGGTAAGTCCGGCCAGAATCTCTGTCCGGACTTTATTCTCACTAGCCTTAAACCCGAAAGCTTTTTCTAGGAAATTAGCCATGAGTATGTTATTTAATTAATTAGAAGTTCCAGCGGATACCGGCTGCAGGGTTGATTGCGAAGCCCTTCTTTACGAAGTTATTGGAAATCTCGATTTCGCCGCCGATGTCAAGATGACCGTCGAAGACGTTGGGAAGAAGGTTGTACCAAATCTGAGGCTCGGAAAGGAAAGACCAAGAGGTGCCAAATTGGGAGTCATTACCCCAGAAATCAGCAAAGCCTTTGAAAACCAGACCCTTTACACCAAAGATGTCGTTTAAGCCCCAAACAGCAGAGAATTTGACAGGATACTTGGCTGTAGAAAGCTTGTAGAATTGCTCATACATTGCATACAAGGACAGAGTCTTTGAGTAGTCTGCAGAGTGGAAGAAATACTTTGCGCCGAAGCAATACGTTCCCATGCTGAATGGATAACCGGTAATCAGTCCGTCATACTCGACATGGATGCTGAAGTCTTTCAGATTAGTATCCTGCCAGAAGTTGATGCCACGCTCGATCTCGAAGTAGCTACCATTTGCGGGGCCACTGTTTTTACCGTTAATCTTCTTGCCTGGATCTGTGCTGTTGTAGTAGTGATCGATGAACCAGAAAGTATCACCGAACTTGTCCGCCTTGAACATCTCGAAGGTGGTGGTTACATACTGACGGTTTTCACCGAAATCGTAGAAAACCTGAACGTTCTGGGCCTTTGCTCCTTGAGCGAAGGCGAGAGCTGCTACAGCAGCTGCGAAAATGATTTTTTTGGACATAAAATGTAATTTATGAACAGAATATAATAAATAATGGGTTTTAGTTTTCGCTTAGCGAAAGTATGGAGCTTACCGGCACGTCCTCGGGTATGGGGGCGCAGCGGGGGACATCCGTGATATCTATGATGAAGTTCGCATAGATAGCCTTGGGGTTGAAGTGCTTGATCAGACGTACTGCGGCGGAGGCGGTGCCCCCGGTGGCCAGTATGTCGTCGTGGATAAGCACCACGTCGTCGGAAGTGATGGCATCGGCGTGTATCTCTATGGAGTCGGTGCCATATTCCTTCTGGTAGGATTCCCTGAGCGCGGTTGCGGGGAGTTTGCCGGGTTTGCGTATGGGTACGAAGCCAGCTCCAAGCCTGGCCGCCACCGCGGCGCCGGCTATGAATCCGCGGGATTCTATGCCGGCCACCTTGGTGATGCCTTTATCTTTGTACATGGAGCAAATCCTGTCAAGGACCTCGTTATATGCTTCGGGGCTCTTGAAAAGCGTGGTCACGTCGAAGAACTGTATTCCTTTTACAGGGAAATCGGGGACTACGCGGATGGCTTCGGTAAGCTGTTTGTCAGTCATTATTTTTCTTCAAGACGGTTAACTTCGAAATCGACGGACTTGTCGCCGAGGGCGTTCTTTCCGAACTCATAGTCCTTGCCAGGCAGGACGGCATTCAGGATGATGCCGACCAGGGCGCCGACTGCAAGACCGGAGAGCTTGGTGAATCCGAGGTCCAGACTGCCTGCGCTGCTGTAGGAGATACCGATTGCGAGCACGAGGATGAGGGCCATGATGAGAACGTTGCGGGAGGACTTGAAATCGACCTGGTTCTCGACCACGTTACGTACGCCGACTGCGGAAATCATACCGTAGAGCACCAGGGAGACACCGCCGATGGTAGCAGCGGGCATAGCGCCGATGAGTGCGGAGAACTTAGGGCAGAAGGAGAGGATGATGGCGAAGACTGCGGCGATGCGGATCACGCGGGGATCGTAAACCTTGGTGAGGTTGAGCACGCCGGTGTTCTCGCCGTAGGTGGTGTTCGCAGGGGCTCCGAAGAGGGAAGCAAGGGCGGTTGCGAGACCGTCGCCCATGAGGGTGCGGTGCAGACCGGGATTCTCGAGATAGTTGATTCCGGTGGTGGAGGAGATTGCGCACATATCGCCGATGTGCTCCATCATTGTTGCGAGGGAGATAGGGATGATGGCGATGATGGCGGCGATGATCAGGCTCCAGTTAGGGTTGCCGAAGACTGCGACAGCAGTGTTCTCCCATTTGACGGGGAGGCCGATCCAGGCTGCGTTCTTGACTGCGCTGAAGTCGCACAGGCCGAAGCAGGCAGCCACGATATAGGAACCTACTACACCGAGGAGTATGGGGATGATCTTGATCATACCCTTGCCCCAGATGTTGCAGACAATGATGATGGCGATAGCAAGAAGGGCGATCCACCAGTTCTGGTTGCAGTTGTTGATGGCGGAACCCGAGAGGATGAGGCCGATGGCGATGATGATAGGGCCGGTGACCACGGGAGGGAAGAAGCGCATCACTTTCTGAGGCCCGAATGCCGCGAAGAGACCGGCAAGGATGAAGTAGATGAGGCCTGCGCAGAATACTCCGATGCAAGCATAGGGAAGTGCCTGTGCCTGGGTGAGGCCGCCTGCCATACCCATCTGGACTACGGTAGCGTAGCCGCCGAGGAAGGCGAAGGAGGATCCCAGGAATGCAGGGACGCGGAATTTGGTGCAGAGGTGGAAGATGAGGGTACCGAGACCTGCGAAGAGGAGGGTAGCAGACATCGAGAGACCTGTGATAACAGGGACCAGGACAGTGGCTCCGAACATTGCGAACATGTGCTGGAGCCCGAGGGTGAGCATTTTTCCGCGACCGAGGGTGCGTGCATCGTAGATGCCTTCGTTTTGTGCTTTCGTCATAACTTATTGTTTTTGATGGTTTCTATTCCCATTCAATGGTTGCCGGCGGTTTGGAACAGATGTCGTAGACGACACGGTTCACGCCCTTGACCCCGCGGACTATCTTGTCCGACACTTCGGACAGGAAATCGTAGGGGAGGCGGACCCAGTCGGCTGTCATTCCGTCCACTGACGTAACAGCCCGCAACGCTATAGTGTATTCGTATGTTCTTTCATCTCCCATCACGCCCACGCTCTTGATAGGAAGGAGGATGGTGCCTGCCTGCCAGACCTCGTCGTAGAGATTCCATCTCTTGAGGGCGTCGATGAATATCTTGTCGGCCTCCTGGAGTATGGCCACTTTTTCGGCTGTAACCTCGCCGAGCACGCGGATTCCGAGCCCCGGGCCGGGGAAGGGATGCCTGCCGAGGATCTCGGGATCCAGACCCAGGGCCGCTCCCACGCGGCGGACTTCGTCTTTGAAGAGGAGCCTGAGGGGCTCGACGATCTTCAGCTTCATATCCTTGGGAAGACCTCCCACATTGTGGTGGCTCTTGATGGTGGCCGATGCTCCGGGCACGGCGGAGGATTCGATGACATCGGGATAGATGGTACCCTGGGCGAGCCAGCGCACATCTTCTATCTTCTCCGCTTCGGCGTTGAACACCTCCACGAAGTCTTTTCCTATGGATTTGCGCTTGGCCTCGGGATCGGTGATTCCCGCGAGATTGCCCAGGAAGCGTGCGGAGGCATCTACCCCCTTCACGTTCAGGCCCATTCCTTTGTAGGAGGCCAGCACGGTGGTGAACTCGTCCTTGCGGAGCAGGCCGCTGTCCACGAAGATGCAGTGGAGCTGGCTGCCTATGGCCTTGTGCAGAAGCAGGGCCGCGACGCTGGAATCGACTCCGCCGGAGAGGCCGAGCACTACCTTGTCGGAGCCTATCTGCTCCTTCAGGCTGGCCACGGTGGATTCGATGAAGCTGGCAGGAGTCCAGTTGCCTGCGCAGCCGCAGATGCCCAGCACGAAGTTGCGCAGTATCTGCTTGCCGTATTCGCTGTGATGCACCTCCGCGTGGAACTGTATTCCCCAGATGGGCTTGCCCTCGATGCGGAAGGCTGCGTTATCGACCTGGGCGGTGGATGCTATCACTTTATAGGATTCCGGGAGGGAGGTGATGGTGTCGCCGTGGCTCATCCACACCTGGCTCTCGGGAGCTACTTCTTTCATCAGGGGATCCTGACCATCTTTTACGCTGAGGATGGCGCGGCCATACTCGCGGCCGCCGGTAGCGGCAACCACGCCGCCCCCCTTCCACGCGAGCCACTGCGCACCGTAGCATATTCCCAGTATGGGAAGGCTGGCGGGTACGCCGCTGAGGTCGGGCTGGGGAGCATTCTCGGCACGGACGCTCGAAGGGCTTCCGGATAGGACTATACCCTTGACGTCTGGAGATATGGCAGGAATCTTATTGAAGGGGACGATGTCGCAGTAAACATTCATTTCACGGATGCGTCTGGCGATGAGCATTGTGTATTGCGACCCGAAGTCCAGTATAAGAATCCTTTCCATTATCTGTTGTAGTTAGGTGCCGGTTTAGCGATAATAAGGTCGTGAGGATGGTTCTCGATGACACCGTTGGAGGTAATCCGGACGAACTTGGCGCCCCAGAGCTCCTGGATGGTGTGCGCTCCGCAGTAACCCATTCCGGAGCGGAGACCACCGATAAGTTGATAGAGAATGTCGCCGACGGGGCCCTTGTAAGGAACCTTGCCGACAATTCCTTCCGGAACGAGCTTCATTGCGCCGGTCTGGAAGTAGCGGTCGCGGGAACCGGCCTCCATCGCATCGATGGAACCCATTCCGCGGTAAACTTTGAATTTCTTTCCGTTCTTGAAATCCTCGATGATGTCGCCGGGAGTCTCGTCGGCACCGGCAAGGATTGAACCGCACATCACGGTGGATGCACCGGCGGCCAGGGCCTTGACTATGTCGCCGCTGTAGCGGAGTCCGCCGTCAGCGATTATAGGAATTCCGTAGGGCTTGGCAGCCTCGGCGGCGTCGTAGATGGCGGTGAGCTGGGGAACCCCCACGCCTGCAACCACGCGGGTGGTGCAGATGGAACCGGGGCCTATTCCCACCTTGACCGCATCTGCCCCCGCCTCGATGAGGGTGCGGGTGCCTTCGGCCGTTGCAACGTTGCCCACCACGACATCCAGGCCGGGGAAGGCTTTCTTGATTTTCTTGAGAGCATTGAGCACGCCCTTGCTGTGTCCGTGGGCGGAATCGAGCACTATGGCATCGACCCCGGCATCCACCAGCATAGAGGTGCGGTTGACTGCGTCGGCGGTTATGCCGACACCTGCTGCCACCTTGTAACCTGCGCTCTTGACCTTGACGGCCTCGGCCGCCTGGAGCTCGGAGCTCATATTCTTATGAAGAACCCCTATACCTCCTTCTTTTGCAAGAGCGATGGCCATAGGGGCTTCGGTGACAGTGTCCATAGCAGCAGACGCGATAGGAATCTCGAGCGCTATGTTTCTGGTAAATTTCGTTTGGAGGGAAACCTCCCTGGGAAGTACCTCGGACCAGGCTGGAACCAGAAGTACATCGTCGAAGGTGAGACCTTCTTGAAGGATGCGATTTTCGGTAAAAGACATTGTTCTAACTTCCAAGTGGCAAAGGTAGACAAAAACTCGCGACCCTGCAAGAGAGCCGCGAGTATTTTTCCACAAATTTTCAACACCTCTATTTATATAAGAAGCGCTTGATGCTCATCTTGGGAGTCTTCTCGAAAGGCTGGAGGACGACTTCCACCTTGGTGATCTGGCTATAGCCGGGGAGGTGCTTGTTGGCACCGCGCCTCACCTGTTCGGGGATGTCGGAGATGGCTTCTTCGTCGAGGCCTGCCTTCTTGATGCCTTCAGCATCGAGATATACGAGGGCGACGAGTTTGCCGGAACGGTCCACCACCACGCTTTCGGCAACGAACTGCCTCTGGTTGACGGCGGCTTCGACCTCCTCGGGGTAGATGTTCTGTCCGCTGGGACCGAGGATCATACTCTTCGAGCGGCCGCGGATGTAGATGTTGCCATCCTTGTCGATGGTACCCAGGTCGCCGGTGTGCAGGTAACCGTCCGCAGTGAAGACGGTGGAATCAGCTTCGGGATACTTGTAGTATCCGCTGCACACGTTGGTACCCTTGGCCTGGATTTCTCCGGCCACGTGCTCCGGGTCTTCGGAGTCGATGCGCACGTCGGCGCAGTCGACCGCTTTGCCGCAGGAACCGGTAGCATAGAATTTCGTGTCTTCGTAGGCAAGTAGCGGGGCTGCCTCCGTCATACCGTATCCCACGGTGTAAGGAAGCTTGATCTTTTTGAAGCAATGTTCCACTTCGGGGTTGAGGGCCGCACCTCCCATAACGAATTCGCGGACTTTGCCACCGAAAGCGGATTGAAGTTTTTCACCTACCTTTTTATAAATAGCACCGCTGACGCCAGGTATCGCTGTCAGCACTTTCATATACCACTTGCCGAGCACGGGCTTGATGGAGGACTTGTAAACCTTCTCCATTACGAGCGGAACCGTGATCACGATGTAAGGTTGTACCTCCTGCATAGCCTTGAGCAGAAGGGACGGGGACGGGGTCTTGCCGAGGTAGTAAACCGTCACGCCGCTGATGAGCGGGTAGAGGAACTCGTAGGTAAGGCCGTAGATATGACCCATAGGCAGCATCGAGACGATGTTGTCGGCATTGCTGCTGGGGATGTAACGCTGACCGAAGTCGATGGTCGCGCTGAAGCATTCGTAGCGCAGCATCACACCCTTAGGGTTGCCGGTGGAACCGGAAGTATAGTTGATGACGTTCAGCTCCTTGTCGTTATCGGTGGGATAATTGACCTTGGAAGCATCGAAACCGTCGGGGAACTTGGCATTGAAACGTTCGTCGAGGGTGGTGTAGGCTTTCATCAGGACGTCATCCTTACCCCAGAGGGGCATGAAGTCGCTAAGGCTGATGATGTAGCGGACGTTGGGCATCTTGCTGACGTCCAGCTTCTGGTAAGTCTCCGGGTCGGTGAAGAGGACCACGCTGTCGGAATGATCGGTAAGGCGCTCGACTGCCTCGGGGAGGAAGTCGGCGAGGAGAGGGACGACCACGGTCTCGTACGAAGAGATCGCGAGGAAAGAAACAGCCCAGTTGGCGGAGTTCTTGCCGCAGAGTGTTATCTTGTCACCTTTCTTGATACCGGCAGCCTCGAAAGCGAGGTGGATGCGCTCGATCTTGCGGGCGAGTTCACCGAAGGTGTACTGCTGCCCGTGGTAGTCGCATACTGCAAGTTCCTTCCACCATTTGGCCATGGACTTCTGCAGTTTGCTGAGGTAATGTTCGGCTCTGGGAGCCTCAGGTCTTTTGTACATAATCCTAAACTAAAAGTTTTCGCAAAAGTAGAATCAAAAAGAGGCTCACGCAATTAATTTTGATACATTGTGGTGAAAAATACTTATGTTTGTGGCGAAATCATCAAATAAGGGGTAAAATTTTATGGCAAAAAAACCTATCGTAGCACTTATCTATGACTTCGACGGAACCCTGTCACCGGGAAACATGCAGGAGTTCGGCTTCATCCAGGCGGTCGGCAAGACCAAGGAGGAATTCTGGAAAATGAGCGACGGAATAGCCGTCGGGCAGGATGCCAGCAACGTCCTCGCCTATATGAAACTGATGTTCGACGAGGCGCGCGCAGCGGGCATCCCTCTCCGCCGCAGCAAATTCAAGGAATTCGGAAAACACATCGAACTTTTCGAGGGAGTGGAGAGATGGTTCTCGATGATCAACAAGTACGGGCGGCTCCACGGAGTGCAGGTCGAGCACTACATAAACTCCTCCGGCCTCAAGGAAATCATCGAAGGCTCATCCATCGCCCACGAGTTCAAGCACATCTACGCAGGCACATTCATCTACAACGCCGAGGGAGAGGCCGAATGGCCGGGCATCGCGGTGGACCATACTGCCAAGACCCAGTTCCTCTTCAAGATCAGCAAGGGCATCACCAGCCAGCACGATTCCAAGATGGTGAACTCCAGCATCGCCGACGACAAGAAGCGCATCCCCTTCTCGAATATGATATACTTCGGAGACGGAGAGACGGATGTCCCCTGTATGAAGATCGTAGGAATGTTCGGCGGCAACCCCGTGGCTGTGTACAACCCCGATTCCCCCAAGAAGAAGGCTGTCGCCCAGAAACTCAAGAGGCAGGGGAGGGTGAATTTCATAACTCCCGCCATCTACACCAAGGATTCCAGGACATACAACATAGTGACCGCTATCATCGACAAGATAAAGGCGGAAGATGAACTCCGCCGCCTGTCGAATTTCAGATAGTGACAAATTGTCACTGGCTTGCAATTTGAGAATCGTTTCAGCAGAAAAGAACTGAAACGATTTTTTTGTTATGGCAAAAGAAAAACTACAAGGCAAGATCGGTGTAACCACCGAAAACATCTTTCCGGTAATCAAACAATTCCTATATTCCGACCACGAAATATTCCTCCGCGAGCTGGTGGCGAACGCAGTGGATGCAAGCCAGAAACTCAAGACCCTGGCATCCAACGGTGAGTTCAAGGGCGAGCTAGGCGAGCTCAAGGTCGAAATCGAGCTCGACGAGAAGAAAAAGATACTCCGCGTAATCGACCACGGCATAGGTATGACCGCCGAGGAGGTAGATAAATACATCAACCAGATAGCCTTCTCTTCTGCCGGCGAATTCCTCGAGAAATATAAGGACCAGAGCATAATCGGCCACTTCGGCCTGGGATTCTACTCCGCATTCATGGTCAGCGAGAAGGTCACCATCGACACCCTCTCCTGGCAGGAAGGCGCCAAGGCCGTCAAATGGACCTGCGACGGCTCTCCCGAGTATAATATGGAAGACGGCAAGAAGGAAGACCGCGGTACCGTCATCACCCTCTACCTCGACGACGACAGCGCCGAGTTCGCCGAGAAAGGCCGCATTTCCCAGCTTCTGGGCAAGTACTGCAAGTTCATGCCTGTCCCGGTCGTCTTCGGCAAGAAGACCGAGTGGAAGGATGGCAAGCAGGTCGAGACCGACGAAGACAATGTCATCAACAACATCGAACCCATATGGGCCAAGGCCCCGGCGGACCTGAAGGACGAGGACTACAAGAACTTCTACAAAGCCCTCTATCCCTTCGACGAGGAACCTATGTTCTGGATTCATCTGAACGTAGATTATCCCTTCAACCTCACCGGCGTGCTGTACTTCCCCAAGATCAAGGAGCGTATGGCCATCGACAAGAACAAGATACAGCTCTACTGCAACCAGATGTTCGTCACCGACCACGTGGATAACATAGTCCCCGACTTCCTCACCCTGCTGCATGGCGTAATCGATTCCCCGGACATCCCCCTGAACGTCAGCCGCAGCTATCTGCAGAGCGATGCCAACGTGAAGAAGATAAGCACCTACATCACCAAGAAGGTGGCCGACAGGCTGGAGGAGATATTCAAGGAGCAGCGCCAGCAGTTCGAGCAGAAGTGGGACAACCTCAAGCTCTTCATCGAATACGGAATGCTCTCCGACGAGAAGTTCTGCGAACGTGCGATGAACTTCGCCCTGCTTAAGAACACCGACGGTAAGTTCTTCAGCTTCGAGGATTACCGCAAAGGCATCGAGACCGAGCAGACGGACAAGGACAAGAAGGTCGTCTATCTCTACGCCACCGACACCGAGGCCCAGTACAGCCAGATCGAGGCTGCCAAGAAGCTCGGCTACGACGTGCTGCTGATGGATTGCGAGCTGGATGCCCACTTCGTGAACCTGCTCGAGCAGAAACTCACCGACGCCCGCTTCGCCCGCGTGGATTCCGACTCGGTAGATAATCTCATCCCCAAGGAAGACAAGGTTAAACCCGAGATGAGCGACGACGACAAGAAGGCCCTCGACGAGCTCTTCAAGTCCGCCCTTCCCGAGGGGAACGAATACTATATCGAGCCCGAGAACCTCGGCGAGACATCGGCTCCGGTGCTTATCACCCGCAACGAGTTTATGCGCCGCTACCGCGAAATGAGCGCACTCGGCGGAGGAATGAACTTCTACGGCCAGATGCCCGAGTCTTTCAATATCAAGGTGAATATGGAGAATCCTCTGATCGCCAAGATATGGGAAAGCAAGGACAAGGAATCCCCGCTTCTGCGTCAGGTCGTGGACCTCGCCCTGTTGTCGAACGGCATGCTGAAAGGCAAGGCTCTGGCGGAGTTTATCGCCAGGAGCGAGGAACTTCTGAAATAATAATTACCATACTGGTAATAAGTTGGCCGGTCCTTGGGAGCCGGCCATTTTTTTGGCCTGAAGAGAACCAATCTATTGTTTTTTTCATATATTTGTAGCAATAGGTAGTAGAAGTATTACAAAACTATTCACAATAAAATAAACGCCAACCTTTATGGGGAAGTGTAAGATTTCGGTAATCGGAGCCATCGTGCTCCTGTTTAGTAGTGTTGTTTCCGTTTCTGCCCAAACCAGTTTTACGGTTTCCGGTACGGTCCGGGATTCCGGCGGGGATGTGCTTCCCGGCGTAGCCGTGATGTGCAAGGAAAACAACAAGTCAGTTTCCACCGATCTGAACGGTCATTACCAGATTGCAGCCGCATCTGCAAGTTCTATCCTGGAGTTTAGCTTCATCGGAATGAAGGACAAGGCCGTACCCATCAACAAGCGCCAGATTCTGGACGTTATTATGGAAGACGATGCTACCCTGCTCGAGGCTGCGGTGAGCGTCGGCTACGGCGTGATCCAGAAACGCGACGACTTCACCGGTTCCGCAGTCCAGGTTACCAAGGAACAGATAGCCCTCAAACCCGCCGAGCGTATCGACAACCTGCTGGTGGGTATGGTCCCGGGTATGAATGTCATCGAGGAGTCCACCAGCGGACGCCCGTCCGTGAAGATACGTATACGTGGCGACGGTTCCCTCAGTGCGTCCAACGAGCCTCTGTGGATTATCGACGGCGTACCCATCTTCCAGGGCACCAAGACCAACTCGGTAACTGGCACCTCTGCTACGGTCAGCCCTCTTTCGTATATGAATCCGGATGACATCGAGTCCATCACCGTGCTCAAGGACGCATCTACCACCACCCTGTATGGTGCCGATGGCTCGAACGGCGTCATACTCGTGACCACGCGCAGCGCCAAGGCCGGAGATGTGCGCTATAACGCATCCGTGCGCTACGGCGTGTCGAACGTGGACCGCAGCACGCTGGCCAAGCGCACCAACGGTCCGCAGTATCTTGCCCTCGCCAAGGAAGCCTGGGTGAATTCCGGCAGGACATTGGAAACCTTCCCTTATCTGGATAATGAGTACCAGACCTTCTCCAATGTGGATTTCGACTGGTACGGAGCATATATGGGCACCGGCCAGACCCTGCAGGCCAACTTCTCCGCATCCGGCGGATCGGAGAAGATGAAGTACGTGCTTTCCGGAGGCTATTTCGACAGTTCGTCCTATGTAAAGGGCAACGAGAAGAAGCGCTATTCCATCTCTTCCAAGACCGACCTCAAGTTCACCAGGACACTTTCAGCCCAGGTCAAGCTTACCGCCGACTACAACATCGACGACCTCTTTTCTGCCTACTCCTTCTACGACGAGTATCTGCCCATCCTGCCTGCCTATAACGAGGACGGTTCATACCGCTACTACAACTACTACAGCAGGAAGGACGATGGCACCTACGAAGTGGCGATGTACAAGAACTTCGGCAACGATCTTATGGAGAGGGAGTTTGACGAGGACCGCCAGTATAACCTCAATGGAGAAGTCTCGGGGATACTTACCTGGAAGCCTGCGGACTGGATAAGCTTTACTTCGCATACCAGCGAAAGGCTGCTCTCGATATATGAATCTACCTACCACACCAAGAAGAGCCTTGCCGGTATGAATACCGACGACCCTTCGCTTTCCGGGTCCTCCCGCCGCTCGGGCGTTTTCAATATGGCCTTCTACGAGAATGTGCGCGCCAATATGAAATACGAGATCGGCAAACTCCAGGCCAACGGATTCGTAGGTGCGGAGTACAAGACCAGCGGGCATTTCTCCCTTAATGCCACGGGGAACGGTTTTACGAACGATAGCATACGGGAGATCAGTTATGCCAACGAAGCCACCCGCAAGGGCACGTCTTCCCGCTCCGAAAGCAAGTCCCTGTCGTACATCGCGAATGCCAACCTGACCTGGGATCAGCGATACGTCCTTTCGGCAAACTGGCGCCGCCAGGCAGTGTCTTCTTTCAGCGAATTCGCACGCTGGAGCGATTTCGGTGCCGTGGGTATAGCCTGGAACCTGCATAAGGAGCATTTCCTCGAGCTGGATCCTGTAAATACCCTTCGCTTGAAGTACACCTTTGGAGATTCCGGCAACTCTCGCGTGGACTCATCCTCTTCCTACGGGGCTTATGTCATCAATTCCAGCCACTCCTACGGAGGAGTCGCAGGCGCCGCCCTCAGTTCTCCGGCCAACCCCGGACTGCGCTGGGAGAAGACCTATACCCACGACCTGATGCTGGACGTAGCTGCCTTCAAGAACCGTGTCGAACTCAGTGCCGAGTACTATGTGCGTACCACCAGGGACGTGCTTTACAGCGGACGCGTCTCTTCCATCATCACCGACGGTTCCGTGCAGCAGAACGTGGGTGTGATACGGAACAGAGGTATGGAGTTCACCCTTACTACCGTCAACGTCCGCGACAAGGATTTCTCCTGGACCACTTCCATCAACGGAGCGTTCAACCGCAACATGATAGTCGAACTCTATAAAGATACATACAAAGGTTTCTTCGACTCCATATGGGTTGCCGGGCAGAGCAAGGATGCATTCTGGCTGGTGCGTTACGCCGGCGTGGATCCCGTATCCGGCCAGCCTATGTGGTACGACATCAACGGAGACCTTACCTACAACTTCTCCCTCGACAACCGTGTGTATCTCCCCGAGTATTCCAAAGAACCCGACCTTTACGGAGGCATTTCCAATGATTTCCAGTGGGGCCGTTTCAGCTTCAGGCTGATGTTCGACTACAGGTTCGGAGGATGGGACTATATCAACATATTCAACGACGGATCGTCCATCACCGACACCAGCGGAAACCCCGTGGTGGAGGAAATGGACCACTGGACTACCCCCGGCGTGGGCAACATCAGCCCTGCGTTCCGGTATAACTACGGATCCAACCACGACTGGAACTCGACCAGGTCTCTGTGGAATACAACTTACGTGCAACTGCGCAGCCTCAGCATAGGTTACCGTCTGCCCGAAAGCATTACCCGGAGGATGTCGGTCAATTCCTGCACGCTGTCGCTGATAGGCGACAACCTCTATCTCTGGACTCCTGCCCAGCGTAGCGACAGGAACAGCTACAAGACCCTCAAATACCCCGACGGTATGCGCAGAGGCCTTTCATTCCAGGTTTCACTTAGTTTCTAATCAGTCCGGAGTTATGAAGAATATTACCAAATATATAGTTTCCGCATTGTTCGCGGCCGCCATCCTTCCCGCTTGTTCGGATCTGGACAAGAAACTCCTCACGGTCGAAGTGATAGGCAAGAATACCATCGAAGGGTTTATGAAGGAATATGACGGTTATGTGGCCGCCGGAGAAGGCCTCCACGCCGAACTGCGCGCCTTCTATCCCATACGTATCAAATACGCCGAAATCGCCGGAGACCTCCTGAACATCACCGCCTCCGCCGAGGAGGGCGACCGCCTGCTTTTCAACTACCAGATGGAACAGCAGCACATCGCCACCTATCCGCGTACATACTGGGCGGCGGGATGGTCCGTCATTACCCAGGTCAGCTACATACTGTATTACGGAGAGAAGAACCTGCATCTGGGATGGAGCGTTGCGCAGAACGCCACCGTGCGCAAGATAATGGCCCAGGCACATTTCGCCAGGGCACTTGCAATGTTCGACCTCTGCAACGCCTATGCCCAGCCCTACAACTACAGCGCCGACCATTCCCACATCGGAATACCTATCCTTACGCATATCGCGTCGTTCGACGAGGCCTTGCCCCGACAGAGTGTCGCCGAGGTCTATGCCCAGATCCTCGACGATCTCGGAAGCGCGATGAGCCTGTTCGAGACGGCGGGAAAGGAACTGCCCGACGCAGTACAGAAGGATGTGATCAAGGACTGTTACCATATCTCCTATATAGCCTGCGAGGCCCTTCTCGCCAGGGTATATCTATATATGGAGAACTGGGAGAAGGCCGCTACCTATGCCAAGTCCGTGATGGATAAGGTGCCCCTGTCGCCCACTGCGGAATACATAAATATGTTCCGTACGTCCCAGGCAGTTCCCGGAGCAGAATCCATATTCCGTATCAACAACTATGCTGCCTCCTCGACGATGTCGAGTTTCTTCGACCCTACCCGTTCTGGCGGCGCGAAGTTCGAGCCGGCCCCCGTTATGTACACGGTCTATGCTGCGGACGACATACGCAGGCAACTGCTGACCTATGTCCCAGAACCCGGAGAGACTGGCTTGATAGCCGGGCAGACCCCGAAAGCGGTATGCAAGTACCTTTGGAAGAAGAGCATCTCGGACGAGAATCTCCAGTGCCACGACAATTTCGTGTTCCGTGCTTCCGAAATGTACCTGATACACGCCGAAGCCGTTCTCAAACAGAGTGGCGACGTGGCTGCGGCATCTTCCGACCTCAAGGCCCTGATAGCCAGGGCGAGGGGAGTGGAGAGTTCCGCAGTGTCGCTTCCTTCCACCGTCGACGGACTCCTGGAGGCTGTGAAGACCGAGCGAATCAAGGAACTCTGCTTCGAAGGCCACAGGCTCTTCGACATAATCCGCCGCAAGGAGGATCTGGTGCGTACCAACAACGCAGATGTCAAGACCATCAGCTATCCTCACTACCGGTTCATACTCCCTATCGACCAGATGGAGATGCAGTCCAACGAAAGAATGAAACAAAATGAAGGCTATGAAACTAAATAATGTCATTGCGGCCATTGCCGCCCTTTTGCTTGCCGCCTCCTGTTCCGACCGCCCCGATGACCTCCTTTTCAAGGATTTCTTCGTTTGCGTGCAGGATGAGAACGGCAGTACCAGTTCCAGGGTGCTCGCTTCTTCGAACAACCTGGTGATGACCTATTATTTCCAGCTCGTTTCCGAGAAGAGGGATACTCCCCTCAAGGTGGACTTCGACATTATTGTCGGTGACGGCCTTACCGAAGGCGTGGACTATGTGCTGCAGCGCGACATCCGCTCCATCGAGTTCGAGCCCGGAGTTTACAAGAAACCATTCAGGATCAATTTCAAAAGCAATGCTGTCGATCCTTCCAAGGATAACACCATTACGATCCAGATTACTAAAGTCTCCGATTCCGGAGTAAGGATAGGATACCCCGGACCGAACGCCAAGTTCAGTAATCATGTGATAGAGAAATACAATTAACCCATAAAACTCTAAGAAATGAAAAAGTATCTGTGGACAATCGCAGCAATCGCCGCCATAGTGGTGTCGGGCTGCCAGCAGAAGGAAGATGAACCGGTAGATGAAACTCCGGCCGTACTTACTTCTTTCAAGATCCTTGCTGCCGACAACGAAGGCCTCAAGGAAGATTATGCTCCTGAATCCATCTCCGAATCGATGGTTATCCGTATCCCGGGCGGCGGCCAGGGCAAGACCCTCGTCGCTACCGTGAGCGCCGGCGAGAACGACGTCATCAAGGTGAATGATGCCGAAGTTACCGACGGCAAAGCCAGCTTCGATGCAACTTATGCTGTGGACATCGTAGTTACCAACACCAAGTCGAAGAAAAGCGCCCAGTATGAAGTGAAGATCGGCAAGATCCTCCAGCTTACATCGAAGAAGCTTGGCACTTTCTACTGCGGTTCTGAAATGGTTTATACGGAGTCGGGTTTCAAAGCAGCAGTTAATCCTGTCAGCGGAGAAATGTACTTGGCCTATAACTATACTCCGGCCGATGGCTCACTCAAGAATGTCGGTGTCGTTAAGTTTAGTAACGGCCAGTTCGTGCAGGTTGGTGCAGAGGCTATTGTTCCCAATCCTGCAGCGGCCGTGAATCACATTGGAGAAATTGTATTCGACAAGGAAGGAACTCCTTATGTCCTTTATATCAATGGAGATGTGAAGAACACATTCACTATCCGCAAGTTCGATGGAAGTTCCTGGACTAACGTCGGTCCTGTCGGTTTTGCAACGAAGCCCGGCACGACTGGTGCTCCTCATATGTACTTCGACGAAAACGGTAATCCCGGCGTCATATATTTCAAATCCGACCGAAATTGTGGTGTCATCTATCTTGAAGAAGGCGCATGGAAAGACGGCTCCGTCAGCCAGCTCCCTCCTTATGTGAAAAATGGCGAAATTTCCTCAAATCAGGGCTGCTACTGGAATTCGGCAATAGGTACCTATAACGGAAAACAGTATGGTATATTTTCCATTAACGCCTATGGTTTCTATGTTTATGAATTGACTGGAAACCAGTGGAGCAACATGGTGGTCGAGAATTTCAAACCCGAAGGTGAAGATTATGCCCTTCCTGGCAACCTCTCTATCGCTTATAAGGGTGACAAGATGCTGGTATTCGCCGCTCTTTCAAATGCGAAAGCAATGCAAATCTATGAATTCAATGGCAACGGATTTACTCCTTACGGTGCATCGTTCCCTATCGGAATCGGCAGCAGCGGCTCCGCCGACCCTGCTAGATTCGGTGTCAACCCTGTCACCGGTGAAATCATTGCTGTAAAAGCTAATTCGGATAAGCTTATCCAATTCTCTTCGTTGAATGAGAATAAGCAGTGGGAAGATTTTACTTCACTTGCCGATGCTCCGGCTACTTATACCGGAATAGCATTCGGATTCGACAAGGAAGGAAACGCACTTGTCGTCTATCCTGATGCCGGTAGAGGAACTAACGGCTATCACCTTTATTCCATAGGCCTCGAGGATGACGTCCTTCCTGAATAATTGATGCGAAAACACATTACGGTTATATTGCTTCTCCTCTGCTCCATCGTTGCGATGGCGCAGAGGAGAGGCTATTATGGCCGCGCCGGAGGGATTTTCACTGTTTCCTTGCACGTGAAAGACTCCTTGTCCGGCGAAAACGTCTCTTTTGCATCGGTCTATCTAAAACCGGCAAAAGACACCATCATTACCAATTTCACTCTGTCCGACCACGAAGGCAATGCCGTCCTGGACGGGGTGACCAGAGGACAGTACACCCTGAACGTGGAATTGATGGGCTACAAGCCTTTCGTCCGGGCGATGTATCTGTCCGACAATACCAATGTCGGAGACATTCTCCTTAAAGAAGATGTGGCGATGCTGGAGGCTGCAAAAGTCAGTGCGGCAGTCAGCCCCATGGAGATAAAAGGGGATACCTTGGTTTACAACGCCGCAGCTTTCAGCATCAGTCAGAACGACATGCTGAAGGATCTTCTGAAGAAGATGCCTGGCATCCAGGTAGAAGATAATGGCACCGTCACCGTCCAAGGCGAAACGGTCTCTCAGATAACCGTAAACGGCAAGACCTTTTTTATGGGAGACAAAAGAGCCGCTCTCGACAACCTCCCCGCCAGCGTAGTGAACAAGGTGAAGGTGGCCGACAACGAATCCGATCTGTCCCGTTTCACGGGCATACGTAAGGGCGGAGGCTCCAAGGACAAGACAATGGATGTGGAACTTAAACAAGAGTTCAAGAAGGGCGTTTTCGGAAACCTGCGTGCTTCGGGCGGGGCATCCATCCCGTCTGAAGGCCAAGACGAAATGGTCGCCGAGCTTCCATTCCTCTGGAATGCATCGGGCCTGTTATCGAGTTTCCGGGACAAAGACCAAATCACCCTCCTGGCCCGTGGCCAGAACATCAGCGTGAGCGATTCTCCTTCTGCCGGGAAGGGGAGTGGCATTACTACCAGTCGGCAAGCCGGAACCAACTGGACAACCGACCGCGTCAAGAATGTCGATACCGGTGTAAGTGTCTATTACAACGGAAGATCACGGGAGAATGCTTCCAGGGAAATATCTTCCGACTATCCTGCCTCGGGCGAAGAAGTCGACTCCGAGAAAAGCAGTAATTCCCTGAGTGGGAATGATGCCCTCAACGCCAGCCTGAACATGAGGAGCAGAAAAATCAAAGGTATCACCTTCTATCTGCAGCAGGATTTCAACTATGGCAGGGGAACATCCTCCGGCAATTCTGCTTCGTCTTCCAGCATAGACGGGGGGCTGACGAACAAATCCGTATCCAACAATTCATCGGAAAGCCGGGATCTGTCTTCAAAGGGGAATTTCTATCTTGGATATAAGCGCTTTGAAAAGAAGGGCAGGAGTGTCGTACTGTTCGGTAATTATTCTCTGGGTAGCAGCAATGGCAACAGCCGCGAATATACCCGCACGGACTATACCGTATCCGGTAATTCCCTGGTCAAAGACCTTCGCTACGACAATACCGGAAGCAATGCCAGCGGGCAATTCAGACTGTCGTACGTAGAACCGCTGGGGGGAGACTTCCTTTTGCAGACCACACTCTCGGCCGGCCGGCAGAACAATCGTCAGGAACGCATCGCCTACGATGCCGACGGAAGTGCAAACGATTATTATACCTCCGCATCGCGCAACAGCGGAACTTCCGGCCAGGGATCGATGCTGCTGCAATACAACAGCAAGAAAGTTTCTTTCCAGGCCGGCTTGTTGTCGTATGCCGACAACCTGTACAAGTACTCCCGCAACCTCGGCGTGGAAACCGAGCTCGGCAAGGATGAATGGCAATGGACCTGGGCCCCATTCTTATACTTATCTTGCAAGGGATTCCATTTCAATTATAACGGAATCTCTTTCCAACCGTCCGACAACAACCTGATGCCGGTGCTGAACATTACCAACCCCTTGAGGATAAGCACCGGAAACAGCTATCTCAAGCCTTACTTTTCGCACTCCGGCGAAATTGGTTATGATTTAGGAAAATCATCGGAGAACGGCCGCCGTCGGAGGCCGGAAAGGGGCAGCGCATCCAACTTTCTGACATTCCGGCTAAAAGCTGATGTCGAACAAGGAAGCATAGTCGTAGCAAGTTGGTACGACGCCGACAGGATACAGTATCAGGTGCCTGTCAACGCCCGGAAACCGGCTCTTGTCATATATCCCAGCATAACCGCTAACAAGGCTTTCGGCCCAAAGGATAAATGGCAGCTTTCTTTCCATGGGCGCGCCAGATTCCGGCAGTCTGTCAATTATCAGGCACAGGGGACCCTTGCCGGGATGGATATAGATGCTTTTGACTACTCGTCCTTCATGGCCTCTTTCTGGGGGAATGCCTCCGGCAACCGTTTCTATTCCGGTGCCAGCGGATTCAAGGAAAGCCTGACACGCCAGTTTAACTACGATCCCGACATTACCCTGCGGTATCGCGATGACGACAATCTGGAAGTATCCGTTTCCAACTCGTTCGCAGGGAATCACGTATGGTATAGTCTCGATAAGAAATCGGACTCCGATACCTACGAGTATTCCTTGTCCGTCAATGCTTCCTACACTACTCCGGATAAGTATAAACTTAGCGCATTCTACCGCTTCAACCATTATTTCGGGTTCTCTGATTCCTTTGCAGACAGGACGCACGACCTGAATATCAGCATATTCAAGGATATCAAGGCGTTTACTATCTCGTTGCAGGCCAGGGACATACTTAACAACGGGATGACCATCGCACACAATGTCAGCGCTACCGGCGTTACGGATTCATACAGCCTTTCCATCGGACGTCACGTCCTGCTAGGTATTACCTGGAATTTCGGAAAGATGAATTCCTCCCGCTTGGCCCGTGCCAACAATGCGGCAACTCAGATGAAATCCTACGGCAACTTTGGCTTATGAGACGGTGCATTCTCTTGATGCTCTTGCTGGCGGCCCTCCCCCTCGGAGCCCAGCCCCTCCGCGTCGCCTTCGTGGGTGATCCGCAGGTGGATGATGAGACGGAGTTGGGATATGCCCGGCGTTCGGTCTATGCGGAACTGCGGGCCCGTAAGGACATCGACCTTGCCATCTTCCTCGGAGATATGGTGAACGACGATGTGTCGCTGCTGGTGCCCACCCGCGCAATACTGGATTCCCTTCCATACCCATGGGCCTGCGTGCCCGGCAACCACGACCGCGATTTCTACGGCCTCAAGAAGGGCCGCGCCATCAGCTTTGACCGCAGCGTGCAGGAAGGCAAGGCCCGCGACATGGCAAGCTATAGCCGGATAATAGGCGCTCCCGACACCAGCTTCGTGATGGGAGGTATCCGATTCATAATGATGGACGATGTCCGCAAAAAGGGTAAGAACGACTATGAAGGAGGATTCCGGGAAGACCAGAAAGCCTGGCTCTCGCGGGTCCTTTCCGATACCCCAGATGCGATGCAGGCCGTGCTCTGCGCCCACATTCCCTTCTCGGAATTCAAGGCCCTGGATTCGCTGGAGATCATCCTCTCCAAGCATCCCCGGACGATGCTGATGTGCGGTCACACCCATACCATGGCCCGCCATACGCTGGAATTCCCCGGCGGACTGGCCCTGGAAGAAGTGCTCGCCGGCGCTGCCTGCGGCTCCTGGTGGAGAGGCAGGCCCGATGAACACGGCATCCCGTCCGCAACGCAGGGCTGCGGAGCCCCGCGCAGCTATTATCTGGCGGACTTCTCCCGCAAGGGATACAAGCTGGACTACAAGGTCATAGGCCGTCCGGCGGCTGAGAAAGGCTCCGCCTGGATAGCCGACAGCACCCGCCTCGTGCTGAACATCTACGGCGGGTCCACCTCCGGCAAAGTGCGCGTGAAGCTCCCGGGCTGCCGCCGCTGGATAGATGTGCCGCTGCGCAAAGAGCCCGCCCCGGAGGCGTTCGAGGTAGTAGCCTTCAACAAGACTCTTCCCCGGCAGCGCCGTTCCCGCAACCCTCTGTACATCCCTATGCGCACGGCGGATTCCCCCCATATATGGGCCGTCAACCTTAAGAACGACCCGGTTTTGCTGGAGGCCCTTCTCAAATCAGAAAGTAAGAAGATCAAAATACGATACGAAGACCCTTCGATGAAATTACGTTTTTTATTATCTTTGAGGACTGCATCTAACCACAAAGATTGACTAACGTATGAAAATCCGACTTCTTCTTATCGCAGCCGCGGGATTGGCCATCCTGTCGGCTACAAGTCTTGAAGCTAAGAAACTTACCATCAGCAAGGAGGCCCTCCAGGACAAGATACGCGGCGCTTGGGCCGGACAGGTGATAGGTTGCACCTACGGCGGCCCCACCGAGTTCAAGTTCTCCAGTTTTATCCCCGATGAATATCCCATAGAATGGCACGATCATATCGTGAAGTGGTGGTACGACCACGTGCCCGGGCTCTACGATGACGTGTATATGGATCTCACCTTCGTTGAGGTCTTCGAGCGCGAAGGGCTGGACGCCCCCGTGGAAAGCTTCGCCAATGCTTTCGCCCACGCCGGATATCCTCTCTGGCACGCCAATCTCCAGGCACGCTACAACATACTCCAGGGCATAATGCCTCCCGAATCCGGACATTGGAAGAACAATGCCCACGCCGATGACATCGACTTCCAGATAGAGGCCGACTACGCCGGCATAATGGCGCCGGGCATGGTGAACACGGCCGTGCAATACACCGACGAAATCGGCCATATAATGAACTATGGCGACGGGTGGTACGGTGGAGTGTATGTGGCCGCGATGTACGCCCTGGCCTTCATCCACGACGACATCCCCTTCATAGTCAGGGAGGCCCTCAAGACCGTGCCTGCCGAAAGCAAGTACTATAAATGTATGGCGGATGTCATACGCTGGTGGGAGCAGTATCCCGATAACTGGCACATCACCTGGGCCCTCGCAAACGAGAAATACGGCTATGACATAGGATGCCCTTCCGGGCTGAACTCCGCCTTCAACATCGACGCTGTCATCAACAGCGCCTACATCATCATCGGCCTGCTCTATGGGGGCGGGGACTTCTTCCGTACCATAGACATCTCCACCCGCTGCGGATATGATTCCGACTGCAACCCTGCGTCCGCCGGTGGAATCCTGGGCACCATCCTCGGATTCAGCGGCATCCCCGAAACCTGGAAACAGCCTATCTACGAAGTTGAGGACCGCGAGTTCAAGTACACCGACATCTCCCTTAACCGCGCCTGCCAGATGAGTTACAATCAGGCCCTGCAGGTGATAGCGAAGAACGGAGGAAAAGTCTCCGGCAGCACCGTGACCATCAAGCCTCAGGAACCTAAGGCCGTGCGCTTCGAACAGAGCTTCGCCGGCCTCTGGCCCATCGCCAAGAAAGATATCAAGAAGACTCCCTTCAAGATGGGAGAATACTCCTTCGAAGGCAGGGGAGCCATCCTGACCTATCACTTCGTCCTCCCCAAGAACTACTCCGTGACCGATTATCAGGCGACGGTGGAAGTCTGGGTGGACGGCAGCCTCTACAAGACGGTCAAGCTGCCCTCCGCCGGCAACGGCCAGTCCCGCGAGATCTGCGGTATCTGGGACCTCCCGCTCGGGGAACACAAGGTATCCCTGAACTGGACCGACAAGCCCGAGGATGTGAATATGGTGGTAGATTGTATAAATATCTTCTCCGACAAGTTATGAAAAGGATTCTTCTGCTCGCCGCGGCCCTGCTGCTCGCCCTGCCCCTCTCCGCAATCAGCTCCAAGAGCGTCCTGAAGGCCTTCCGGAACCCCGAAGATGCCTACCGGCCCTATGTGCGCTGGTGGTGGAACGGCGACCGGGTGGACGAGCAGGAAATCCGCCGCGAACTCCGGCTGCTAAAGGAAGCCGGAATCGCCGGCGTGGAAATCAATCCCATCTCCTTCCCCAATCCATCTTCCGACGCCATAGGCAAGAAATCGCTGGTGTGGCTTAGCGACGAATGGATAGATATGCTGGGGGTGGCTTTCGACGAGGCCAAGAAGCTGGGTATGACCTGCGATCTCATAGTAGGATCCGGATGGCCCTTCGGCGCCGAGACCCTGCCCCGCGACGAGCGCGCATCCGTAGTGCTGACCTACTGCGACAAAGCTACCGGCGGAGCCCTCTACGACAGGTCCCTCTTCCATATCTACAAGGCCCTGGACCCCAAAGTGTCCATCCCCAACCCCAGCCGCGTACCGGAGCTAATGCAGGCC
Source organism: Bacteroidales bacterium (assembly GCA_016287875.1). Classification (GTDB taxonomy): domain Bacteria; phylum Bacteroidota; class Bacteroidia; order Bacteroidales; family UBA932; genus Cryptobacteroides. The sequence goes on from JAEEXQ010000022.1 coordinate 29,161, forward strand.
CTGCTGGTGCCGGATCCGGTGAACGACCTTTCCGAGGCCGTGGACGTGACCGGGCGCATCAAGGACGGGGTGCTCAAGATGAAGATCCCCGCCGGAAACTGGCAGGTCTATTACATGGTCAAGTATGAATCCTTCGCCAGCGTCATAAACGGGGCTCCCGGTGCCGCAGGGCCCATCCTCGACCATATGAACGCCGCTGCCGTGCGGAAGTATCTGGACCGTATGTCCGACCGCATCGAGGCCAGGCTCGGCCCCCTTTCCGGGCATCTGCGCGCGTTTTTCGTGGACAGCATGGAGCTGGAGGGAGCCAACTGGACGGGAGATTTCGCCGAGCAGTTCAAGGCCCGCAGGGGCTATGACATACTGCCCTGGCTGCCCTTCACTATGTTCAAGCTGCGCCGCCTCGGGGAGGTAGAGGACTTCAACTACGGCTGCGCCAAGGGCGAGAAGTTCCAGAACCAGGTGAACCGCGCCCGCTACGATTTCGAGCTGACCAAGGCCGAACTGCTGGAAGAAAGGTTCTTCAAGGTTTACGAGGCCTGGGCCCGCGAGCATGGTGTGCTTGCCCGCGCGCAGGCCTACGGTTGCGGGTTCTTCATACTGGAGACATCCCTCGGGCTCGACATCCCGGAAGGGGAGTCCTGGACCACCAATTGGCTGCGCCATCGCATAGGCGAGGAGATGGGCGACGAAGACTACCGCCGAGGCCGCGCCTATACTATGATCGACAAGTACGTATCTTCCGCAGCCCATCTTAGCGGAAAGAGGCTGGTGAGCTGCGAGGAGATGACCAATACCTACAAGGTTTTCGCTACTTCGCTGGAGTTCCTGAAAGTGGGTTCGGATATGAGCTGCATCTCCGGCATCACCCACTCCGTCTGGCACGGATTCAACTATTCTCCCAAGGAGGCCCCGTTCCCGGGCTGGGTGCAGTACGGAAGTTTCTATAACGAAAAGAATACCTGGTGGCCATATTTCCGCTTGCTGAACGACTACCGCGCCCGCGTGGGTGCCCTCGTGCGCAATGCGGATATGTACACGGACATCGCCATACTCCCTGCCAACGCGGACCTCTGGTCCACCATGGGAGTGCAGACCGAGCCTTTCCCTATCAAGCTGAACGTGCCCTACACTTCGCTGGTCTGGGAGGCTGTCCACAAGAATGGCGGCGGTGCCGATTATGTGTCCGAGAGAGTGCTGGAGGCGGCGGTGGTGAAGGATGGAAAGCTCTGCTACGGGCCGCGGGCGTACTCGGAACTGTTCCTGGTGGAGGTGCGGGGTACGACGGTGGGGGCTATGGAGAAGATTGCCGAGTTCGTGCGAGCCGGCGGCCGGGTGTTCTGCATAGAGACCTTGCCGGAAAAATCCGTCGGAATGGTTGATTCGGATGAGCGGGATGCCCGTATACGGGAGATAGTGTCTTCACTGGCGGAGACCGGACGCTTCATACTTCTGCCGAAGCCCGAAGGGGACCATTTCCTGGAATGGTACGCCGCCCTGCAGAAAGAGTACGGCCTGCCGCATTCAGTCGAGGTGGGTTCGCCGGACCGTTTCCTGCTGCAGAACCGTTATACTATGGACGACGGGTCGGACTTCTACTTCTTCGTGAATGCCCATATGAGCGAGAGCCGGTCCACCGACCTGGTGTTCCCCGCATCCGTCGTGCGCGGTCGCAAGGCCTGGCTACTTGACCCCTCGACCGGCAAGGGCTATTCCCTTAGGATCCCCGCGGACGGTCGTGTGCATTTCGACTTTGGCCCCTCGGAGAGTTATGTGTTCATGTTCTGCCGTATGGTCGCCATAGCTCCGACATGGGCTCCTGTGCCTGCAGTGCCGGTCGATGCGGGGACCGTGGTCAAGGACTGGTCCGTGAGTTTCGAGAATCCCGAGGTCCCCGACGTCCCTTCGGTCGAGATGCCCGAGCTTGCAGACCTTAAGGACATGGAGGCTTACAAGAACTTCATGGGTACGGCTACATACAAGGCAAGTGTCACCCTCTCGGGCCCCCTGCCCAAGTACCTCAGCCTCGGCAAAGTCGCTTACATAGCCGAAGTCACGGTGAACGGTAAGCCCGCCGGCCTGCACTGGTTCGGTTCCAAGCCCCTTTACGTGGGCGGCCTGCTGTGCCCTGGCGATAACCTCATCGAAGTCAAGGTCACGACCCTAATGAGCAACTACCTCCAGACCCTCAAAGACAACCGCATAGTCCAGCGCTTCGTCCTCAAACGCAACACCCCGCTCCTCCCCGCCGGCCTCATCGGCCCCGTGGTGCTCTACTAGATTCCCCGAGTGCCCCGTGCCCCGTGCCCCGTGCCCTAGAGCCCCCGGGTCCCGTGCCCTTGAGCCCCCTTCGTCATGCCCGACCTGATCGGGCATCTTTGGTCGGGCACTTAAGTTATTGACTAACAGCAATATCCTGAAAACAAATCGGTTATTTTGGCCGATTTGTTTTCAGGATATCATTGATACACAGCCACTTGACTGCCCGGCCCCAAATCCCTTATTGTCATTCCGAGCGAGCGCAGCGAGCCGAGGAATCTGGTCGCTGGGCTAAGGCCGCCGGCGAGGAG
>JAEEXQ010000080.1 GCA_016287875.1 Bacteroidales bacterium
GTCATAGCTGCACTGCAGCTTGCGGGCCGCCTTACCATTGAATATCTCGTCCAGGCTGTTCTGCCGTATGTTTCCTAGATTCACCCCGAGATTCTGGCAGATGGGCACGTCGCCGTTGCTGTGTATGACCAGGCTGCTGCGTATGCTCTGGCAGCGCAGCTTGAGCCGGCCGCTCCGCCACTCGTCGTAGAGGGCCACGAAATCGTAATTCTCCTCCGTGTCGTGTATGCTCGCGGGGATGCGGCTGCGGAAATCCTCGGCATCCAGCAGCTCGGCCTTGGTATCGAAGAAGTCCATCGTGCCGTAGATGCCTATGCGGACGTCTATGCCATATCTTTTGGCCACGCCGATTACGTAGTCCATATCCTCGAAACTGTTCCAGGGAGTGAGGCAGAACATCAGCGAGATGGGAATCTCGTCCTTAAGGGTCTCGATAAGCTCTATCACTTTGTCGTGGCCATCTACCCCGCGTACGCTGGGATAGCTTTCCTTGTTGCCGTCAAGCGACATATAGAGGCGGACGGGCTTATACTGGCGCACGGCGTCTATGACCTTGTTGGGGGCAAGGCCGTTGGAGAGGAGGGTGTAGTACGGGTGGTTATCGTGGAGCCAGGACATTATCTCCCGGTACTGGGGATGCAGCACGAATTCGCCACCTTCCAGGCCTACCACGGTCCTGGGCGTAACGCATTTGCTGCCGACTATGGCCTTGATTTCGTCGAGGCTGAGGCTTTCGTGCGGCTTCTGCCATATGGAGCAATGCTTGCAGCGCGACTGGCAGATGGTCGTAGCATAGATCATCAGCTGGCTCAGTTTCTTATGAGCGGGCCGCAGCATATTGTTCGCGAACAGCAGGCCATTATGTATGTAATCCCCTATCTTGTACATATATTTTGTAAAAATAGAGAATTTTGCCGACAATCCCAACAGCCCCCTCCGCCGCGGCCCGTAACCCCCGTGGAGTGCCGTTCAGTGGGCAAGGTCTAATTTCATGCCCGACACCTTGCCCGCATTTCGGCCACCCAGGCACTTCTGATGGGCAAGGTCCCCACCACGAAATTAGACCTTGCCCGCCAGAAGGGGCTGTACTCCCAGAATCTCTGAGACCCTTTCGCGCGAAATGCCGAAAACCCGCGACATCTGGGGAACTGTAGTTTTCATCATACGAGAAACATACACCACCAGCCGGATCTTCTTTTCCTCCGAAAGATCCGACAAATTTGTCTGATACCAGCGCAGGCTTATATCCTGAACCGATTTGAAAAACTCGACATCGGTCCGCATAAGGCGACAAACATCCACAAGATTGTGTTTCATCTCCGCAGTGTTCAATCCGCCCAAAACTTTCATATAGAAAGCCTGGTCCCCCTCAAAAGCCTGCTCCAGGTAGCTACAATCGCAGAAACTGGAAGGAACTAGGCTCCAGTTCCGGTCCAAAAGCCAGGGGACATCTCTGAGATCATCCCCGGTATGCATTATTTCTCTCCTGTCCCACTTGGAAAGTGATTTGACCGGAATGGCACCTTCTTCTTTATCCCCACCAAACATCCCACGGAATCCGGACCATTGATACTCTTGGACATTGCATCCGTTATCCAGTGCATTCCGTGGAATGTAGGCCAGAGAGTTGCGAACGTGCCAGTTAGTCTCCAATGGAAGAGCCTTGATATCCACCCCACGCATAAGACCTTTCTGCCCATATTTGCGGCTGAACCACATAGAATACATTCTTTTCAGTTCAACACCATATGCCTCGGCATCCTCCTGGCTGGCCGCGAGGAGGGCTACGTGGCAATGGTTGGAAACGACGGCGTAGATTACCACGATCACGTTTTTCCGTTTAGCGGAAACGCAGATGATCTTCACCATCGCGTCATAATCCTCCTCATCCCTGCACAGGACGACGGTTTCCATCCCTTCCATGCTCAGATGGAACGGCGCGAGATACAGTACCGTCCCGTCCGGCATAATCCTCTGAACTATTCTCTTCACGGTGTTTCAGCTTTTCTGGCCATTGGGCATTATGCCTGGTCCGAATGTTATGACCCGCCCCCCTTTGCGCTCGAATTCTTCTTTCGCCAGAGTCATCGTCTTGGCCACGGCCTCGGAAGATGTTTCAAAGTGTTTCAGCATCTGTTTGCGGTTCACGCTGACTGAGAGATCGGCTATGGCGAGGGCCCTGATCATCGCCAGGACCGCCTGCTCGTTCCCGCCCCAAAGCCTTGTCGTCATTGCGAACGCAACCCTTGCAATAACGTCCACGATTACCTCTTGGTTCTTTGCCGGATCGAAATCAGTGTTGAACCGGATGTCCATGTCTCCATACTGGAGTACTTCCAAAATCTTTTTCATATTCAATCGTTTTTAATTGCGGATGGCAAGATAGATGGAAGCGACGTGTCCGCCAAAGAATCTTCGGAAACATTTTTAAGTTTCCGGTACCGGAATTTTTTTTATTGTAACGGTTCCGCAGCTTTCGCGAGTATTCGGTATCCCGCGCGAACGAATTGTGGAGATACTTAAGCAAGCATAGTGTGAATGGTGTAATTCCAGGCCTTACACCATTTACACATTTCGGCCTTCCAGCCACTTCCAGTGTGAATGGTCCCACCCCTAAAATTACACCATTCACACTGAACGGCACTCTACGGGTGTTCGGAAGACGGTTGCGGCCAGCGAGCGCAGCAGGGAAAGAAAGATGCCCGGACGGGCCGGGCATGACGGAATGCCGGGGCGGGCCGGGCATGATGTGGATTGGTCGGGTATCAGATACCGGACAATTAGATGCAGGTGTAGCCACCGTCGACGGCGATGTTCTGGCCGTTGACGTAGGTGCTGGCGGGAGAGGCGAGGAAGAGGGCGCAGGTGTCCAGCTCGCCTTGCTTGCCGTAGCGGCCAAGAGGGATGTTGTTCTTGGCTATGGCCTGGAAGTAGTCGGAGTCGAGGGTCGCGGTGGTAAGGTCGGTGTAGAAGTAACCGGGGCAGATGCTGTTGACTGTGATGCCGTACTTGCCCCATTCGGCGGCGAGGGCGCGGGTGAGGTTCACTACACCACCCTTGGCGGCGTGGTAAGGAGCGCTGCCTACGATGAGGTTACCCACCAGGCCGTACATCGAAGCGATGTTGATGACACGGCCGAAACCAGCCTTGATCATCTCTTTGCCGAACTCGCGGGCGCACACGAAAGTACCATAGAGGTCGATGCTCATCTCGTGCTTGAACTGATCGTCGGTAATCTCCTCGGCAGGACCAACGGCGCCGGTACCGGCATTGTTTACGAGGATGTCCACACGGCCGAAACGCTCGATGGTAGCCGCAACCGCAGCCTTGACCTTCTCGGTATCGGTAATGTCGCAAGCGAAAGGAAGCACCTCGGTGCCGAATTCCTCGGTAATGGCTTTGGCATTTTCTTCGAGGAGATTCATTCGGCGGGCAAGAAGCACGAGCTTTGCTCCCTGGCTGGCAAAAGCTTTGGCCATCTGGAGGCCGAGCCCTGTAGAAGCTCCGGTAACCACGGCAACGCGGCCGGAAAGATCAAAATAATTCTTCATGATCGTTTAACTTTAATGATGTTTCTGAGATTCGATATCTGGGAAATAATCTTGTCGAGTTCGGTATTCGAAGGCACCAGCAGGCGCACGGAAATCTCGTATTGCCCGTTGCGGTTGTTCTCGTTGACATTGAACGAACGCAGCGAGGCCTTGAACGAGCCGATTATAGTCATAATGGACGAAAGCGCCGCCTGCTCGGGCTCCGAAATGATATTCAAAGTACACTGGAAATCCCCCGAGGAAGCACTGTCCTGCCACACCACTTTCTGGATGCGGTAGGGATACCTCTCCATAAGCTGGGCGGCGTTGGGGCAGCTCATACGGTGGATCTTGATGCCGTCGGTCCGGGTCACGAACCCGAAAACGTCATCCCCGAAAACCGGATTGCAGCACTTGGAGAGCTTGTAGTCCAAGCCCCGGACATTCTTGGCATTGATGACCAGTATCTCGTCGTTGCCGCCGGAGAACACCATCGAACGGTCCTTAGGTGCCTGCGAGGCATCTTTAACCTCTGCATCTTCGTGCTTGAGGATGAAGGACTTGATGTCGTTTATGTCTATCACCTCGCGGGCGATGTCGGCCATAAAGGATATCACCGAGCTGTACTGGTGGGCCTTCATATACTCCTGCTGCAGGGAATCCGGCCACTCCAGCTTCCAGTTCTTCAGGCGCCTCTCCAGCAATTCGCGGCCGTCGGCACCGAGCTTGCGCTCCTCGGCATCCAGTTCCTGCTTGATCTTGGTACGGGCCTTCGAACTCACCACGTAGTTGAGCCAGTCGCGGTTCGGGCGCTGGTTCTTGCTGGTCATTATCTCCACCGTATCGCCGGTGTGCAGCTTCTCGCGTATGGAGACGGCCTTTCCGCCTATCTTTCCGCCCGTGCAGCGTATGCCGACGTTAGTATGTATGTTGAAGGCGAAGTCCAGCACGGAAGCGCCAGCCTGCAATATGCGCAGCTCTCCCGTCGGGGTGAAGACGAAAATCTCTTTGGAAGGAGGCTGCGGAAGATCCTCGGGCTTGCTTTCTGCGGGATGCTCCAGGGCATAGCGCACCGACTTCAGCCAGCGGTCCATGTTGACCTCGTGCTGCACGCCTTTGTAGGCCCAGTGGGCGGCCTGCCCGTTCTCGGCCTCGTAGTCCATACGCTTGGTACGGATCTGCACCTCGAGGGCATTCCCCCGCTTGTTCTTGACGGTGATATGCAGACTTTCGTAGCCGTTGGGACGAGGGGTGGTGAGCCAGTCGCGCAGGCGCTTGGTATCCGGCTCGTACTCCTCGGTAACATAGGAATAGACTTTCCAGCAGAGCTCCTTCTCAAGCTTGGGATCCTGCTCGCAATCGATAATGAAGCGTATGGCGAATACGTCGTACACTCCTTCGAAAGGCACCTTCTGCACCTGCATCTTTCGGTAGATGGAGTAGGCCGTCTTGGTGCGTATCTTCAGTTTGTACACTATCCCTGCATCGGACAGTTTCTGCTTCAGGGGCTCGATGAACTCCGCCATCAACCTCTCCCTGTCGCGCTCCGTGGCTTTCAGCTTGTTGGTGATGGCTCGGTACTGCTCGGGGTCGGCGTAGCGGAAGTAGATGTTCTCCAGTTCGCTCTTGATGTTGTACAGGCCCAGCTGATGAGCAAGGGGGATGTACAGCATAAGGGTTTCCAGTATCTTCTGGTCCCGCGAACCTTTGGGGAAGATGGCAAGGCTGCGCATTACCTCCAGGCGGTCGGCAATCTTGAGCACCGTCACGCGGGGGTCGGCAGAATACTGGACTATAAGCTTCTTATAGTTCTCGGCTTCCAGCCGGGTATCTTTCGGTTTGATGGTAGATATCTTGTTCAGCCCATCTACCATTGTCAGGACATCCTGCGGGAACGCGGAGATGTCGATATCTTTGTGGACTCTGGTCGCCTCGTGCAGATAGACGGCGGCGCTGCACTCGGCGGGGAGGCCGAGCTCGTCGCGGGCTATGGCGGCAACCGCGTCGGGATGCCCTATGAAGGGACTCCCGTCGAAACGGAGCTCATCTTTCAGAGCAGAGAGGGCGACTTCGCGCGCCCTTTGCACCAACTCTTCCATTTTACTTTGCTCTTTGGTTCAACGCATTCTGAAAGGCACGGGCATTCTTCTGATGCTCGGAATAAGTACGTGCGAAACGGTGTGACCCGTCGAAGGAGGGATCCGCGCAGAAGAAAAGATACCCCGATGCAGTATCCGGGTTCAGCACGGCTTCAAGATATTCTTTCCCGGGGACATTTATGGGCCCGGGAGGCAGACCCTTGTTGATATAGGTATTATAGGGTGAAGATATCTTCAGATCCTTCTTCAGGATGCGGTTGGTCTCGTAATTCAGCAGGAAGGCGACGGTAGGGTCGGCCTGGAGGGGCATTCCCTTGCGCAGGCGGTTCAGATAGACGCCGGCGATGCGGGCATAGTCGGAGGGCATGGTGCTCTCCCCGCGCACTATGGATGCCAGGATGGATACCTGCAGGCGGCTTAGGCCCTGCCTGTTGGCTTTCACCAGGCGGTCGTTGGTCCAGAAGGCATCCCAGGCCTTCTTCTGGCGGGCGAAGATCTCATCTACCGGATCCGTCCAATACATCTCGTAGGTATCCGGGAGGAACATGGAGAAGGCGGTGGCGGGGGTGAAGCCGAAGCGGCCCAGCAACTCGGGGTCGTCCAGGGCGGCGGCCACTGCGGCTGAATCCACCATCATCTGACGGGAGATGGATTTGGCCAGCGACCCTTTCAGGCGGACGGAGGGTATGCGCAGGCGGACCGGGGTCTGCCAGCCGTTGTTGAGCATACGGCAGATATACACGCTGGTCTGCCCCTGCTTCACAAGGTAGTGCCCGGGCTTGATATAATCGGCCACCCGGTGCTCCTTGAAGGCCCTGGCGACGCTCTTGGGCCGCGCAACCACGGAATCCAGGCTGGCCAGCACTTCCTCGGGAGCGGTGTCGGGATACACATAAAGGTCCATCGTCCGCCGGACATTGGGTATCTTGTTGTCCGACAGATAAGACCATCCGGCAGGTATGCCCACCAGCACGGCGGCCACCAGCAGCCCCTTGATCAAACCTACAACTATCTTCTTTCCCGTATTCTTCATTTCATCTTCTTCAAATAAATGACATCACCATCCACCGGCCGGTAATCCGCGGTGAGGCCGGGATTCCACTTGAGCAGATACTTCATCTTTATGCCGAAGCGCTGGGAGATCTCCCAGAGCCCGGGGGCCTTGTCGTCGGCCACGAACATAGGAAGCCCGGAGGGCGCATGGCGCTTCTTGGGCTTCAGGTACACCACCTCCCCGACCTTGAGCGGACGCATCGCGGCCTGGTCGTTGAAGCGGAGTATCTCCTTCTGGAAAAGATTGAACTCGAGGGCTATGGACTCGTAGGTATCCTCCGGTTCGGCATATACG
>JAEEXQ010000001.1 GCA_016287875.1 Bacteroidales bacterium
GGGGAAAGGGCAGGTCCGGGCCCCAAAGAAAAAGGGGCCCGGTACCTGCATTCCCCGTCCGCTGGGCCCTCGCACGCCGCGGTGGGTATTTTCGCTGCATGGACTACCGCAGATTCTGGCAGAAGAATCGGGAGGCCGATAAATGGGAATTTACCAGCTACTCCTCATCCGGCTGCTGGCCGTCGTGGGCCTTCCAGGCGCACTCCGTAATCTTCATATCCGTAAACACGGCCGTAAAAGAGGATTCCTCCGGGGAGCAGGCGTAGATGCCGAAACTGATCTCGTCGGTGGCGGCGTACATATGGCAGACGCGCATCTGGCTAAAGTTGATTCCATCGGTGGAGCACTCGATGCAAAAGTCGTCCTCCCTGCGGGAGAGACGGTACCACATGGTCTTTACCTCGGCCGAGATTGCAGTGGTGGCCCAATCAGAATAGCCATTGTTGGTGGCCACACTTCCAAGGTGCTGGAACTCCTCATTCTCGAACTCAACGGAGCCCTTGAGCCAGTTGTCGCTGTCCAGGTACATCACGACGCCGCACTGGTCGAAGCGCTGATGGCTCTGTGTGAAGTCCGTCTTCACCACGAAGCTGAAGAACTTCTCCCTGGTCTTCATCTGAAGCACCGGGGCATTATCGTTCCTGAAATGGTAGTATGTCCGCTGCCAAAGGTCCGTGTGAGGGGCCGTAGTAATGGAGATGACACCGTCCTTCATTTCACAGGCAGCAGGCTCTCTGGTCCACTGGAGCTGGTCCAGATCGATTTGTCCACCACATGCGAGAGCCTCGGCTACGCTGTCGGTAAATTCAGTGTCAGACGCTTTCTGTGACGGGTTTCCGCAGGCAACTGCACAGAGGCAGAGGCCTAAGCAAAGGAGTTTGGTGATGTTGGTCATATAGTTGATGTAAATTCCGATTTATCGGTATAAATATAGCGACATTTGGCCATTCTTGCAAACCACCCTCCGCCCGGCCGCCCCCTCGTCATGCCCGGCCCCTTTTCTCCTCATGCCCGGCCTCGACCGGGCATCTTTCCCCCTACGCCATGCAGCGCCTAACTCTCTGACCACCAACCCTTTTCCGGAAGGAGAATCGGCGAATTTCGCCGATTCTCCTTCCAGTTATCAGCTATCCATCAATCATTTAGCTGCTGCACGATAATTGTCATCCTGAGCGTTAGCGAAGGATCTTTGTATGCTAACCCCTTCCCACGGCATTTCAAAGGGCACGGTCCAATTTCATAGCGTGCACCTTGCCCACCAGAAGTTCCTGGGAGGCCGAAATGAGGGCATGGTCCCAGGCATAAAATCATGCCTTGCCCATCAGAATGCGTTCTGCGCGGGGTCCGTGCCCAAAAACAACTATTCCTGGGCACGGATGGGGTTTGCTGAAAGTTCCGTGACCAAAACAAGGGGTTTTTGGGCACAAATGGGGTGCGACCTGTGGGCAACGCTGCCGGTCGAGGCAGGGAATGAGCGCCTCAGCGCGAACGGCGGAGGCCGGTCCGAAGGACGAAGGCCGGGAGCCGCGGGGTACGTTAGGGGCAGAGCCCCTGATAAGATAAGAGGAAGGCTGCGCAGCAGCCGTGCCTCCGCTACTAAACAAAACCGGCAGCCGAAAAAGGCTGCCGAAAGTTTTGTTTAGTAGCGGAGGCAGGACTCGAACCTGCGACCTCCGGGTTATGAGCCCGACGAGCTACCGACTGCTCTACCCCGCGATGTTTGGGACTGCAAAGGTAGACAAATTTTTTAAATCTACAAAATAAAAGCGATAATCCCCTCCAGATCGTCTTTGGCGAAGGATTTCTGCTCTCCCGAAGAGAGATTCTTAATCTGCACCGTGCCGGCTGCTGCCTCGTCCGCTCCCGTTATCGAAAGGAAGGGGATGGCCTTGCGCTCGGCGTAGTCGAACTGCTTCTTCAGTTTGGTGGAATCCGGATAGATCTCCACGGAAACACCCGCTGAACGCAGCGAAGAAGCTACAGGAAGCAGGTAGCGCACCTCGTCCGCACCCATGTTCGCAAACAGCAGGGTAGTGGTAGAACGCAAATCTGCAGGGAACTTGTCCAGGCCCTTCAGCACGTCGTAGATGCGGTCTGCGCCGAAGGAGATACCTACTCCGGACATATCCGGCAGGCCGAAGATACCGGTGAGGTTGTCGTAACGGCCGCCGCCGCAGATACTGCCTATCTGCCAGTCGAGGGCCTTGACTTCGAAGATGGCTCCGGTGTAGTAGTTGAGTCCGCGGGCAAGCGAGAGGTCCAGATCCACATCAATGGAAACCCCCGCGGCGGAAATCAGTCCGAAGAGTTCCTCCAGCTCGTCCAGCCCGCGCAGGCCGGTTTGCGATCCTGCCATAAGGCTGCGCATCCTTGCAATCTTTTCCGCAGTGGAACCACTGAGGGTGAGGACCGGCTCCAGGATGGCTATGGCATCCTCTCCGAGGCCCTTCTCCCTCATCTCCGCCTTCACGGCTTCAAGCCCGATTTTGTCCAGCTTGTCGATGGCTACGGTGATGTCCACGACCTTGTCGGGCGCTCCGCAGACCTCGGCGAGGCCGGTCAGAACCTTACGGTTGTTTATCTTCAGGGCCACCCTCACGCCCAGCAGGCTGAATACCTTGTCCACAATCTGCACAAGCTCCAGCTCGTTAAGCTGCGACTTGGAACCTATGGCATCCACGTCGCACTGGTAGAACTCGCGGTAGCGGCCCTTCTGGGGACGGTCTGCACGCCACACGGGCTGTATCTGGAAGCGCTTGAAGGGGAAGGAAATCTCGTTCTGGTGCTGCACCACGTAGCGGGCGAAAGGCACGGTAAGATCGTAGCGCAGGCCTTTCTCCGGGGCCTGGTCGGCCTTCTCGCCGCTGTTCTGGATGCGGAACAAGAGCTTGTCGCCCTCGTCGCCGTACTTTCCCAGCAGGGTGGAGAGGTTCTCCATAGCAGGAGTATCTATCTGCGCGTATCCGAAAGTACGGAAAACGCCTTTGATGGTGTCGAAGATGTAATTCCTCTCAGCCATTTCCTGGTGGGAGAAATCTCGTGTTCCTTTAGGTATGGAAGGTTTGTTTGCCATGATGCAAAGTTAGTTGTTTTTATCTGGAATCGTGATGCACAGTTTCCATTTCGGCAGGCCTTTCACTTCTCCGTGCTTTCCGATGAAGACCCTTCCGCCCACCTGCCTGCCCGAGCTGATGGTTTCCCAGAGGTTGTCCAGGGCAGTTTCAGTCAGGGCCACGGGCTCTACCAGGCGGAAAAGGACGTACCTCGGATGCTTGAGGGCGAGCAGTGCCCGGATGGAAACCGTTCCCCCGGTGCAGACGCTGTCCCGAACGCCGGAAAAGTAATCCTCCGCGATATCATCCACCTGCGAGATATGTTCCATGGTCCTGCGCAGGGAGTCCTGCAGAGAAGGATTCATCTCCTTGAGTATGGGGATGACCTCTGCACGCAGGCGGTTCCGTTTGTATGCGGAAGATGCGTTCGTGCTGTCTTCCCGCCAAGGAAGACGGTGCGCCTCCATCCATCTGCGGATTTCCGCCCGGGGGATGGTAAGGAGGGGGCGGACGATGATGCCCCGGTCGCCCATTCCGCGAAGGCCGCGGGTGCCGGTGCCCCGAAGCAGGTTCAGGAAGAAGGTCTCCACATTGTCGTCGGCGTTGTGGGCTACGGCCACGTGGTCGAACCCTTCCGCGGCGCATATCTGGGCGAACCAGGCGTACCTCAGTTCGCGGGCGGCCATCTCTATGCTGAGCCCGCCTTCGGTGGCGAACTTTTCCGTCTCGAAGCGCTTTACGAAGATGGGCAGACCCTTGGAGGAGCACCAGGCCCGGACGAAGGCCTCGTCGCCGTCGGACTCATCTCCCCTCAGGCCGAAGTTGCAGTGTGCAACAGCGAAAGAGGCCCCCGGAAACAATTCGGGAGCCCTTTCGGCCATATACATCGAGTCGATGCCGCCGCTCACTGCAAGCAGCACCTTCATTATTTCTTGGAGCTGATGGTGTACGAGAATCCGAGTTCGAAGAATTCCTTGAACTGGACGGTGCGGTATCCGGTAGGATGGCTGTCGTTGCTGATCAGCACGGTGTCATCGTAGATGAGGTTGGTGGAGAAGGTCATGGTGAAGAACTTCGCCAGCTTCCAGAAGAGTTTCTGGTCCCAGTTGACACGCATGTTCTGAGGGTCCTTGAGATAGTTCGAGAAGAGGACGAGCTGCGTGCTGTACTTGAGATTGTCGTTGATGGTGAAGTTGAGGTCGGCCTTGACCTGGGCACCAAGTTCGAAGCGGGAGCTCTTGTACATATCCCCGGTGGGATTGGCATTGTCGGCGTACTCGCTCATAAGTTCCATACCATAGGCCTTGCGCAGCTCCTCGTCCTGGACGATTACGAAACCTCCGGTGAGAGGTGCAACGTTCAATGACAACCAGGGTTTGGGAGTCCACAGGAGACCGAGACCGAGGGTGGAGTAGGCAGGGGAGAAGAGGCCGGACTTGAGCGTGCGGGCATTCAGCCAATCCTGCTTGCTGGGCTCTCCGGATGCGACATTGGGAGTGCCGTAGGTGTAGTTGTTGTCGATCTGGGTCTTGAAGTCGAAGTTGGCGGAGTAGCTCAGATGCTGGATAGGAGTCTCATAGCCCCACTTGGATTCAAAGTAGATACGGTCCTTGACCTTCTGCATGATGGGCTTGTCGGATGAATAAAGGAAACCGTAATCGACCTGGAGTCGGTTGTTCCAAATCATCTTATCCTTGGCATAGTTTGCGTTGGCATCGACATAAGCGGTCATCGTATAGTTGTCGTTGCCGCCGGCGGCCCAGTCCCAAAGTTTGGTCTGGGCAAAATTCAGATTGGTCATGAGTGACTTGGTCCAGTACACAGGCTTGGGCTGGGGAGCTTCCACCTGAGGGGCCTCTGCAATGGCAGCAGCAGCTTCGGCTGCCGCTTTCTGCACGTCATCCTGTGCATATGCCGCGATTCCTGCGGCAAAAGACACTACTAAAAGAAATATCTTTTTCATGATAAAATGAATTAATAGGCAATGGCGAATACGACGCGGCCCTTGGAAGGCTTGCCGGAGAAGATGTCGCGGCCTTCTTCCTCGCACACGCAGCTGTCCACAGGAATGCAGCGGATGGTGGCCTTGGTGGCATCCTTGATGGCCTGTTCGGTCTCGGCGGTGCCGTCCCAGTGGCAGAGCAGGAATCCGCCCTTCTGGATTTCGGTCTTGAATTCTTCCCAGTCGTCGCACTTGCGGATGTTGGCATCGCGGAAGGCGAGGGCTTTGTCGTAAATGTTCTTCTGTATGGTTCCGAGGAGCTCTTCGACGTATCCTTCCACGCCTTCGAGCTGGACGGTGGCTTTTTCGAGTGTATCGCGGCGGGCAACCTCCACGGTGCCTGCAGCAAGGTCGCGGGCGCCGAGGGCGATGCGCACGGGCACACCCTTGACTTCCCACTCGGCGAACTTGAAGCCGGGACGCAGGGTGTCGCGGTCATCGAGCTTGACGCTGATGCCCTTGGCCTCCAGCTTGCCCTTTATCTCAGTGAATTTTGCGAGGACTGCCTCACGCTCTTCATCAGTCTTGTAGATAGGGACCATCACCACCTGGATAGGGGCGAGGACGGGAGGAAGGACAAGTCCGTTGTCATCGCTGTGGGCCATGATGAGGGCGCCCAACAGGCGGGTGCTGACGCCCCAGGAGGTAGCCCATACATACTGGAGGCTGCCATCCTTGTCGGCGAACTGCACGTCGAAGCTCTTGGCGAAATTCTGCCCGAGGAAGTGGGATGTACCGGCCTGCAGGGCCTTTCCGTCCTGCATCATAGCCTCGATGGTGAGGGTGTCGAGGGCACCTGCGAAACGCTCGTTGGGGCTCTTGTGGCCGACGATTACGGGCAGGGCCATGGTCTCGCGGGCGAACTTTGCGTAAACGCCCACCATTCTCTTGGATTCTTCCTGGGCTTCCTCGGCGGTGGCGTGGGCGGTATGGCCCTCCTGCCAGAGGAATTCGGCGGTACGGAGGAAAGGCCTGGTGCGCATTTCCCACCTTACCACGTTGCACCACTGATTGCAGAGTATGGGCAGGTCCCTCCAGGACTTGATCCAGTTCTTATAGACGCTCCAGATGATTGTTTCGGAGGTAGGGCGCACTATGAGCTCTTCTTCCAGCTTGGCATCGGGATCCACCACCACGCCCTTCCCGTCGGGGTTGTTCATAAGGCGGTGGTGCGTCACCACGGCGCACTCCTTGGCGAATCCGGCCACGTGCTCTGCTTCTTTGCTGAAGAAGGATTTAGGAATGAAGAGGGGGAAATATGCGTTCTGTACTCCGGTTTCCTTGAAGGCCTTGTCCAGTATGGACTGCATCTTTTCCCAGATGGCATAGCCGTAAGGCTTGATCACCATGCAGCCGCGGACGGCGGACTGTTCGGCCAGATCTGCCTTGACTACTATGTCGTTATACCATTGGGAATAATTCTCTGATCTCGGTGTAATTTCTTTTGCCATAAAAAAGTGAAGAAAATTCTGCGATTTTTCTCAATTATTGCATCTATTAAACAGAAGTATAGTTGAACTCCTGTCATTCTGACGGTGCAAATATACAAAAATTAAAGAGATTGGATTATGGCACGTAGGCTGATATTCATATTGACGTTGGCGGTTCTTGCGGTTTCCTGCGGGGTTACCGCTCAGAATGGTTCCGTCCATCGTTTCCAGGATGGTATCTATTACAAGGGCTTCGATGCGGATATGCAGAAGGTCGAACCTCTGAGCGAGGACGATTTCCGCAGGCTCGCCGCCGAGAATCTCCGCCGCGAGCAGACCAGCCGCCGCGACACCCTCGTGGTGGTGGTCGACGACAGCTACACCTGGGGGTGGAACTATCCCTATTATCACCCCTATTACTATGGATGGTACGGCCTTTATGGCTATTCCTGGTACCACGGTTGGCACCACGGCTGGTATGACCCCTGGTACAGCCCTTGGTACGGCAGCTATTACTCCTGGTACTACGATCCCTGGTACTATTATGATCCTTGGTACTACGGACACAGCTATTATTGCGGCTTCTACAACGAGAACTACTACCACTACAGCGGCTACAGCCGTTCCGAAATAAAGGGTGGCAACAACTCCACCACCAGGGGAATGGGCAGCAGCCTTTCGCGCGGTGGCAGCATATCCGGTAGCCGCGGGCTTTCGCGCGGATCCTCCCCCTATACCCGCAGCGGATCTTCCGCTTCCCGTAGTGGCGGTTCGTCCTATTCGCGCAGCAGTTCCTCTGGTTCCCGCAGTGGCGGTTCGTCCTACTCGCGCAGCAGTTCTTCAAGCTCCCGCAGCAGCGATTCGTCCTACTCGCGCAGCAGTTCTTCGAGTTCCCGCAGCAGCGAATCGTCCTACTCGCGCAGCAGTTCTTCGAGCTCCCGCAGCAGCGAATCGTCCTATTCGCGCAGCAGCTCTTCGAGCTCCCGCAGCAGTTCATCCGGCAGTTACAGCGGGAGTTCCCGCAGCGGCGGATACAGCGGCGGCGGTTCCAGCTCCGGCTATAGCGGCGGTGGCCACAGCGGTGGTGGCGGCGGCGGACGCAGTGGCAGATAAATCCATTTGAAAGAAAGACAGATCATGAAAAAGATAATTACGATAGCATCGATGCTCATAGCATCTCTGGCCTCGGCCCAGACGGTTTCGGATGCCCTGACGTTTGGCCAGAACAATTTCTACGGGACGGCCAGGACGCTGGCAATGGGCAACGCCGTGACCGCAGTAGGCGGCGATATGGGCTCCATCTCCATCAACCCTGCCGGTGGGGCGGTGTCCGCCTTCTCGCAGTTCTCGTTCTCCACGGGCTGGAGTACTTCCAGGAGCTCTTCTTCATATGCTCCTTCTTACGATCCCGCGTCGCAGAGCGCCGTTTATGACGGCAAATTCGAGAACAGCAAGACCAGGATGACCATCCCGAACATCGGGATGAACCTTTATTTCGAAACCGGTGAGAGAAGCGGTGTCAAAGGGTGGAACTTCGGTTTCATGGTGAACAGGAGCCAGACCTACACCAGCAAGATGGGCGCCTCCGGTCTGGAGGGCCACACTTCCATGACGGGAGCTCTTGCGTGCGGTGCCGACGGAATGCCCGGAAACATCCTCGGCAACAACAATATGTTCGACACCGATTACCCCTGGAATTCCATCTGCGCCTACGATGGCGGGCTCATCAATTTCAACAGTGACGCCGGCACCTATTATGGTTCTGCCGAAACGGTCACCCCTCCTGCCACCCCCGCCGATGATTACAGGTACGAAGTTCTGGGTACCCTGAGGCAGAATATAGGAACCACTACCCTGGGATCCAAGAACGACCTGGTGATGAACTACGGCGTCAACATCGACGACCGCCTTTTCCTGGGCCTGAGCATGAACTGCCCCATAGTATCTTACAAGTACTCCGAATACTTCAACGAGGCCGTGCAGGATCCCGACGAGTTCAAGATTACCACCGAGTATTTCGATAAGACTGCCAGTGCATATGTCAAAGGTAATCCTACTTCCTACACCGGCAGTACGTACAAGTACAACTACATTGCCGACGTGAGCGGAATCAATCTCAAGATAGGTGCCATCTGGCTGCCTACCGACGGACTGCGTCTCGGTGCCGCTTTCCAGACTCCTACCGGCTACACCATTAACGAGACCTGGTATGTGGATGTGGAGTCCCGCTTCCTCGATGCCGCCCAGAATGCTAATTCGAGTTCGCCTACGGCAAAGAGTTCCTATAGCTACCGTGCTCCTTACAGCGCCAACTTCGGCGTCGCATATACCCTGGGCCGCAACGGTATGCTCAGCGTCGATTACGAACTCACCGACTACAGCATAATGAAGTTCTCGATGCTGGAGGGGGACGAATACGTATATAGCGATCCTTTCTATGCAGTGAACAAGCTCAACAAGCTTTTCTGCGGAGTTTCCCACGCCCTCCGCGTCGGTGCTGAATTCCGCGTGCTGCCCAGCGTCTCGCTGCGCGCCGGCTTGAATTACGTTACAAGTGCCGAGCGTCATTACACCAATTCCGAAGGGGACCAGGTCTATGTCGCAGACTATGACGCCTTCTTCAACGATTACCAGAACGGAACTTTGAGCATAGATAAGAGTACTGCCAAATACAGCGATGACAAGTTGTTCACGCTTTCCTGCGGTATCGGTTATTCTTCACCCGGATCATTCTACGCCGACCTGGCGTTCCGCCATTCTAACCTGCCTGATTCGTACTACAGACCTTATAGCAATTACCTTAATATCGTGTCACCTGCCGTCAGGAGCAAGCATACGCTTTTCGATGCAGTAATGACATTCGGATGGAGATTTTAAATAATGGAGTTAACAGCTAAGTCGTTAGCAGAGATACTTCGGGGCACCGTCGACGGTGACCCCGGAGTCGTAGTAACAAGCTTTGCTAAAATTGAACACGGGAGGCCCGGAGCACTGAGCTTCTATGCCAATCCCAAATATGAACAATACGTGTACACCAGCCGTTCCAGCGTACTGCTGGTAAATGCCGATTTCGAGCCTAAACAGTCGGTTGCACCCACGCTTATCCGCGTCGAAAATGCCTACAACGCGGTCGCCGAACTACTCAAGTACGTCGCCGACCAGCGCAAGCTTTACCGCCGCCACCGTGCCTGGAGCTGCCGTATAGCCTGCAGCGCCAAGATAGGCCGCAAGGTCTCGGTAGGCGCCGGCACAGTCATCGGCAAGGGATGCAAGATCGGGGACTATGGCATCATACACGAGAATGTGACCATAGGCGCCGGCACCGTGATAGGCCATCACTGCATCATCTATCCCGGCGTAGTCATCTATCCCGGAATGAAGATAGGCGACAATGTCATCCTCCACGCCAACTGCGTGATAGGTTCCGACGGATTCGGGAACGCTCCCCAGCCCGACGGAAGCTGGAAGAAGATAGAGCATCTCGGAAACGTGGTGATAGGGGATAACGTAGAGATAGGAGCCGGTACCACAGTCGACCGTGCCGAAATGGAATCCACCATCATCGGCGACGGCGTGCGCCTGGACAACCTCTGCCAGATCGCCCATAACGTGGTGATAGGGGATAACACCGTAATGGCCGCGCAGTGCGGCATAGCCGGATCCGCCATCATCGGCAAGAACTGCATATTCGGCGGTCAGGTCGGCGTGATGGGGCATATAAAGGTGGCCGACAATACCACCGTCGGCGCCCAGGCAGGCATCGCGGGGCCCGTACGCAAGAGCGGCCAGATACTCCTTGGTTCTCCTGCGATTCCTCATATGCTTTATATGCGCAGCTACGCCAAGTTCAAGCAGGCCGCAGAGGACTAAACCCGTTCATTTGAAATTATTTGCTATCTTTGCGCGAAAATATGAAACAACGCACTTTAAAAAATATATATAGGTTTGAAGGGAAGGGCTTGCATACCGGTACTTACGCTCATATGGCTCTGAAGCCTGCCGCCACCGGTACAGGAATTGTTTTCGTCAGGACCGACCTCGGCGTGGAAATCCCCGCCCTGGCAGAGAATGTCACCAACACCGCCCGCTGCACGCTTATCTCCAAAGGCGAGGCCAGCGTATCCACCATCGAACATCTTATGTCTGCCTTCACCGGCATGGGCGTGGACAATGCCATAGTCGAGATCGACAATCTCGAAGTGCCCATCCTGGACGGCAGCGCCAAGTTCTTCGCCGAGGCTTTTGCCAAGGACGGGCTTGAGGAGCAGGATGCCGAAAGGGTGTACATCGAGCTTCCGGCCCCCATCGAAATCAAATACGAAAACACCGGTTCCTGGGTGCGTATCGAACCCGCGGACCATCTTTCATACGATATCACGGTCGATTTTAATTCCCACGTGCTCGGTGTCCAGATGGCTCATTGGGATGAGTCGATGGACTACCTCAATGAGGTCTCCGTCTGCCGCACATTCTGCTTCTTCCACGAAGTCCAGTTCCTGGCCAGCCAGGGCCTGGTGAAGGGCGGAGATGTCGACAATGCCATAGTGGTGGTCGAGCATCCTGTAGATGATGCCGTCCTGGACAGCATGGCGGAGATTTTCAAGCAGCCCAGGCTGTCGGTCACTCCTCAGGGATATCTCAGCAATCTCGTGCTGAACTTCCCCGACGAGTGCGGCCGCCACAAGCTGCTGGACCTCATAGGTGACATCCGTCTTGCAGGCGGATATCTCCGCGCTCATATCAGCGCATACAAACCCGGGCATTCTATAAATACTAAGGCAGCCCTAGCTGCGATAAAATCTATTTGATCATGGCAAAAATTCACCCTCTGGCGTGCGTAAGCCCCCTTGCCAAACTTGGCGAAAACGTTGAAATCGGGCCTTATGCTTTCGTTGATGCCGATGTCGAGATCGGAAACAACACCAAAATCTATCCGCACGCCACCATCTTTCCTTATACCAGAATAGGAGAGAATTGCGAGATTTTCCCCGGTGCCGTAGTCGGCGCCATCCCCCAGGACCTCAAGTTTGACGGCGAGGTTACCTACGTGGAGATAGGTAATTACGTCACCATCCGCGAGTGCGCTACCATCAACCGTGGCACCAAGGCCAGCGGCAAGGGCGTGACCCGCATCGGCGACCATACTCTCATAATGTCCTATGTGCACGTCGCGCACGACTGCACCGTCGGCAACCACTGCATCCTCGTAAGCTACGTAGGTATCGCAGGCGAGACCGATGTCGACGATTGGGCCATACTCGGAGGCAGCACCGTGGTGCATCAGTTCTCCCACATCGGCAAGCACGCAATGGTGGGTGGCGGCAGCAAGGTCAACAAGGACGTTCCTCCTTATGCTCTCTGCGGACGCGAGCCTCTGTGCTATGCCGGCGTGAACCTCGTTGGGCTGCGCCGCCGCGGATTCGACAGCGACACTATCCGCAACATCAAGGACATCTACGATACCCTCTACTTCCAGGGCTACAATATTTCGGATGCCTGCGCGCGCATACAGCAGGGTTTCCCGGACAGCGCCGAGAAGGAGGAGATACTGAGTTTCATACGGAATTCCAAGCGTGGTATCGTGCGTAGCAACGATTCCCGCGAAAAGGTGATCATCGAGTAGTGCTGCTGTCGACGGCATACTTTCCACCCATAGAATACTTCGCTATACTGGCGGAGTATTCTTCCGTTTATATGGAGGCTTGCGAGAACTATCAGAAGCAGAGCTACAGGAACCGTTGCCGCATACTGACGGCTAATGGGCCGGAGGCCTTGAATGTGCCGGTGGTGCACGAGAACGGAACTTTCGCGTTGCCTATAAAGGAGATACGGGTGGATTATTCGACGCCTTGGGTGCTGCGTACGGAGCGTGCCATCGAGTCGGCCTATTATTCTTCGCCGTTTTTCATCTATTACCGCGATGCTCTGTTCGCCATCCTTGATTCCCGCCCGGAGACCCTCTGGGAGCTCAACCGCCGCATAATCGATTTCTTCTGCGGCAAGATCGGCATCGCCCCCGAAATCCGCGAAACCATCGCGTTCGCTCCTGCCGGGGGGCACATCCCCTCCGAACCGGTGACGGCTGCGCCGTCATCCCTCCCATCTGTCGATGGGCCCCTCCCGTTCACAATGCCACGGGCGGCATGCCTCCCGGAGGGGATGTGCCCCCCGGCAGCGGTGGCGGAGGATTACCGGAGCGTGATCCATCCGAAGAGGCCGAATACGATAATGCGGGACCTGGGCCTGGAGCGGCCCTACTGGCAGGTATTCCGCGACAAATTCGGCTTCGTCCCCGGCCTGTCCATAATGGACCTCCTGTTCAACGAAGGCCCCGAGTCTATCTGCTGGCTAAGAAGAACTTCTGCTGGTGCCGGAAATGGGCGTAAATTGTAAAGTGTTGTGTATTAGGTAAATACGCAAAACCGCCTATGCAAATCTGCATAGGCGGTTTTGCGTAAACGGCTGATGGTTAGCTGGTTACAATTTACGCCCTCTGTATCGTCCTGAAAAAAGTTTACTGCCCACACTGAAAAAAGTTTACTGCCCGTCCCGAATAACACAGCCCAGCACTTTCAAAACTCATTAAAAATGACGAACTTAGCGAAGCCTTGCATCGCCGAGGCTTAATCGTTAGAGTGTGGCGTCTAGAATATGATGGAATGAAGAGGAGGAAAAGATTTTTTTTGAAAGGAATAGTTAACCACGTCTATCAAAGGGCGGTGGATGGTTTCCTGTTATTCTACAGCGTAAGCGACTATTTAATCTACTTTACAAGGATGTGTGTCCTTGCGGTCAAGTACAGGATCCGCATATTGGCGGTGTCCATAATGCCGGATCATGTCCACCTGTCGCTAATCGCAGAGAGTATGTCGGATTTCTCCAGTTTTATGAGAGAGCTTACCGCTTCTTTTTCAACGGAGAATAATAAAGTGTGCCACCGGAGCGGGCAGTTGTTCGAAAGCCCTTTCGGAAGCGCAGTTAAAAAGGGTGATAAAAAAGCCCGTTCCAATCTCCTGTATGTAAACAATAATGGGCCGGAGCGGCGTCTTGGCAAATATGCGGAGCAGTATCGTTGGAACTTTCTCTCCTATTACGATAATAGTAATCCTTTTTCCGAGCCTATCGTCGTCCGTAAAGCTTCCTGGCCTATGAAGAAGGCCATGCGCGAGGTCCTTTCTATGAAGAATAAGGAAGAAGCTTTGAATTACCGGCAATTACAAAGATTATTCAAGCCACTTGACCGAAAGGAAAAAGAACAACTCACCGACTTCATAATCAACACTTACAATGTGCTGGACTATGCTTCTGCAATCCGTTTCTTCGATACTTTCGAGGAAATGATAATTGCATTACATAGCGATACCGGAAGTGAAAATGATATCAATGAAGTTTTTGTAGGTCGGTCCGATGCCTGTTTCGCCAAAATGATTTCTTTTTGTATGGATTACCTGCAACTGGAGGATATCCATGATGTCCTAGCTTTGGACATTGAAAAGAAATTCGATTTGTTCCGTTTACTGAGCGCTAAAACCGATGCTTTACCTGAGCAAGTTGCTGCTTTTCTTCGGATTCCGGTAAAAAAGCTGATTCAGTAATCTAGGAGCCAAGTTTACGGCAGGCCATAAGGAGCCGGCCTACGGAAGTCCCGACAGCAAAAATATGGCCGTTTGAAGGAGTGGCGGTCTGACTTTTCTTCTTCCCCAAAGCAAGTTTCTGACGCAGGGCATCGCTGTTGATGGGCAGGGCGCGGGCGGTGACGTCGGCTCCGGGCCAGCGGGCGGCGAAGTCGCGTATGGACTGATTCCCGAAGGGCGCTGTTTCCAGGATTTCGTAGAATTTCCCGAAGGGGGCAAGGGCCCCGGAGATGGCAGAATCAGCGGAAAGCTGGCTGCCGCAGTACAGGTGGGCATCCTTCCCAAGTTTCTCGAGGCCGAAACGCGCGGAAATCAGATTGAATGCTCCACTTTTGGAGAGTGCGGCCCCGGGTTCGAAAAGGATCTGGCCGGGTTCGGGCTCCCGGGAGATGAAAGCGGGCTCGGCCGCTTTTTCTTCGCCGAGGGTAAAACGGATATCGCCGGTGGAGCCTGGCGGAACGGAGCGGCCGGCGTTCCCTACAACCAGCGTACATTCCCCGTCGAAGCCAGGCTCCATCAGCAGGAGCAGCTCCTTGCATTCGCCGTCGGCCTCCACGATATGCAGTTCCTTCACATTATGGAACTTTCTGAGCATCAGGGAGATATCTGCCATTGGAGAGAGTTTGACCAGCAGGCGGCATCCTCTGTCCAGTATAATATCCTGCAGGGCCAGGATGTCCGGGGAACAGTCTTCGGGGAGAAAGACCTTGCGGCCTCCGCTGCGGCGGGCGGGATCGGCGAATACCAGGTCGGGCCGGAAGGCGTCCAGCAGCCCAGGCAGTGTCGAAGGGGAGATGCAGACCTTGCTGAATTCGACATTGCCGCATCCGAGACGGGACAGATTGGCCTGAGCTGCCTCGAAAAGCGGGGGATTCATCTCATTGTACAGTACGGCGGATGCCACTTTCGAAAACTGCCAGCAATCCACCCCCAGACCTCCGGTCAGATCCGCTATACGTATATCGCCGTCGGGATTATCCCGCCGCGGCCAGGGGTGCTGTGCGCGGAAGTTTTTTGAGCGGGCCTCGTGCGTGGCGGTAGCGGAGCGCACAGCACCCCTGACCACGGCGGCTTTATACGCGGCGGTGGCGGTGCTGCTGCACTGCTCGGCACTAAGGGAAAGCGGACAGATGATGGCAGGATCGGCATACCACTCGCTCACCTTGAAACGCAACTTGCGCCGGGCCGAAATGCACTCCGCCGCAAGAGCGACGTCGATACCCGGCCAGCGGTCCCGATGCAGCACCAGCGACGACAGATCGTCGTTTTCGTGCTCGATTATGAAATCGCATAAATCCACGCACGAATGTAGGCTATTTTTGTTTTTTATCCAAAATTTCTTAACTTTGCACTCGTGAACGAGATAGAGGCCGCAAGGTCCTCTATTTTTTGTTGTGATTATGGAAAAGAAAGAACTTCAGCCAGTACTGGAAAAGGCCGCCGCAGAGCGCGCCTGCAGCATCGTCGCCCTCGAACTCGACGACGACAACAACATCGAGGTAACCATCGACAAGGAAGGCGGGGCCGACCTCGCCGACTGCGAATACGTGCATCGCGCCGTGCTCGCAGCCTTCGACCGCGACATCGAAGACTATGCCCTTACGGTAGGCTCCGCGGGCATCAGCTCCGAAGAAGCCGACCAGATGCTGTCCCGTGACTAATAACAAATACCAAGATAAATGAACAAAGAAGAAAAAGTAACTCTGATTGATGCCTTCAAGGACTTCAAGGAAGAGAAGAACATCGACCGCCCGGTAATGATGGGTGTGCTCAAAGACGTGTTCCTTACCCAGATCGCCAAGACATACGGATCTGCCGACAACTTCGATGTCATCGTAAACGTCGACAAGGGAACCTGCGAAATCTACCAGAACTTCGAGATTGTCGAGGAGGTGGAGAATCCCGCAGCCGAAATGACCCTCGAAGAGGTCCGCAAGGACAGCGGTGACGACGACTACGAGATCGGCGACACCTATGCCAAGAAGCTCCCTCTCGCCGCATTCGGCCGCCGTGGAATCCTGAACATCCGCCAGAATCTCCAGGGCCGCATTATGGATATCGAGAAGGCCAATGTCTATAAGAAATACTCCGAGAAGGTGGGTGAGGTCTTCACCGGCGAAATCTACCAGACCTGGAGCCGCGAAGTGCTGCTCCTCGACGAGGACGGCAACGAGCTCCACATACCTAAGGAGGAGCAGATTCCCGGCGAGCGCTTCAAGAAGAACGATACCGTACGCGCCATCATCAAGAAGGTGGAGATGCGCAACAATACCACTCCCTACATCACCCTTTCCCGTGTCGATCCCGACTTCCTCGCCCGTCTCTTCGAGATGGAAGTCCCCGAAATCGCCGACGGCCTCATCACCATCAAGAAGGTGGTCCGCGTTCCCGGCGAGCGTGCCAAGGTTGCAGTGGAATCCTACGACGAGCGCATCGACCCCATCGGAGCGTGCATCGGTGTCAAGGGTGGCCGCGTGATCGGCATAGTCCGCGAACTCCGCAACGAGAATATCGACGTCCTCCAGTGGTCTTCCAATCCCAAGCTCCTCATCCAGCGCGCACTCACTCCCGCGCGTGTATCCTCCATCGACATGGGCGAGAGCCCCGAGGATAAGGTGAAGGTGTATATGCTTCCCGAAGAGGTGCAGAAGGGTATCGGCCGCGGCGGTGTGAACGTACAGCTCGCCGGCATGCTCGTCGGCCGCGAAATCGAAGTCTGGCGTGAGACTCCCAAGGGAGAGATCGCCGCTGAAGAGGAGGACGACGTGGCACTCGAAGAGTTCACCAATCCCGAATACGGCCGCACCATCGACGGTTGGGTCATCGAGAAGCTCAAGGGTATCGGATGCGACACTGCCCGTGCGGTGCTTGCCATCGATCCCGAGGATCTCGCCAAGAGGGCCGACCTTGACATCGAGACCGTAGAAGACGTCCGCAGCATCCTTTCCGCGGAATTTGAAGACTAATTTTAGAAAGAAAAGGGGTTAATATATGGCAGAAATCAGACTGAATAAAATAATGCGGCAGTTCAATATCGGACTGCAGGACATCGTAGACTTTCTCAAAGCTCAGGGAGCGGATGTAGAGGAGAATCCTAACGCCAAGGTCTCCGACGAATATATGCCCGCTATCCAGAGGCAGTTCGGCGCCGACCTCAAGGCCGCCGAAGAAGCGAACGAGAGGGCTATAAAGATGTCGGACATCCTCGAGAATACCGGCAAGAAGAAAGATGAGCAGCAGGCCGAGGAGGAAGAAGAGGAGCGCGTGATAGTGCG
The DNA here is from genome assembly GCA_016287875.1 of Bacteroidales bacterium. GTDB lineage: Bacteria > Bacteroidota > Bacteroidia > Bacteroidales > UBA932 > Cryptobacteroides. The sequence continues at coordinate 17,395 of JAEEXQ010000001.1, forward strand.
CACCAACACCCTCTCCCACAAGAAGGCCGAGGTAAAGGAGAGCGTTCCTGAACCGGAACCCGAACCGGAACCTGTCGCTGAGCCGGAGCCCGTTGCAGAGCCCGAACCCGAGCCCGTCGCCGAGCCGGAACCTGAACCGGAACCGGAGCCCGTGGCAGAACCCGAGCCCGTTGCCGAGCCGGAACCCGAACCGGAGCCGGAGCCCGTTGCAGAGCCCGAACCTGTTGCCGAGCCGGAACCCGAGCCTGTCCAGGCCCCTGAACCTGCCCCCGTCGCCGAAGCTGAACCTGTCAAGGCCGAACCGACCCCTGCGGCCAAGAAGGAAGATGGTTTCAAGGTCGTGGGCAAGATAGATCTTTCCCAGTTCGACAAGAAGCCCGCCAAAAAGCGTGAGCGCATCGCCAAGGGCACCCAGAAAGTGGATGTGGCCAAGGCCGGTGCCAACATAGAGCGTAGTGCCAAGAAGGAGAAACCCGCCGCCCAGCAAGGCGGAGGAAAGGGCCGCAAGCGCGACCGTTTCAAACCCGCAATGACCGAGGCCGAGCTCGAAGAGATGCAGAAGGAGATCCAGAAGCAGGTCAAGGAGACTTACGCCAAGATGAACGAAGGCAAGAAGAACAACTTCGGAGCCAAGTACCGCAAGGAGAAACGTGAACTTGCCGCCCAGCGCACCCAGGAGGAGCTCGAGCAGGCTTCCGCCGAAAAGAAGGTGCTGAAGGTCACCGAGTTCGTCACCGTGAACGACCTTGCCACGCTTATGAACAACACGCCCGTGAACAATGTCATCGGCGCCTGTATGAGCCTTGGTCTGATGGTATCCATCAACCAGCGTCTCGACGCCGAGGCACTTGTGCTGGTGGCCGAAGAGTTCGGATACAAGGTGGAATTCGTGGGTGCGGAGCTCACAAACGAGATAGAGGCTGCAGAGGAGGCCGACCGCGAGGAGGATCTCGTATCCCGTCCTCCGGTGATTACCGTAATGGGTCACGTCGACCACGGTAAGACCTCGCTGCTCGACTACATCCGCAAGACCAACGTCATCGCCGGTGAGGCCGGTGGTATCACCCAGCACATCGGTGCATACAACGTGCGCCTCGAAGATGGCCGCCGCATCACCTTCCTCGACACCCCTGGTCACGAAGCCTTTACGGCCATGCGTGCCCGCGGTGCCCAGATGACCGACCTTGCCATCATCATCATCGCGGCCGACGACGCCGTGATGCCCCAGACGGTCGAGGCTATCAACCACGCCCAGGCCGCCGGCGTCCCTATGGTATTCGCCATCAACAAGATAGACAAGCCCGGCGCATCCGCCGACAAGATCTACCAGCAGCTTTCCCAGATGAACATCCTCACCGAGGCCTGGGGAGGAAAATACCAGTGCCAGGAGATTTCCGCGAAGCACGGTCTCAACGTGGACAAGCTTCTCGAGAAGGTGCTCCTCGAGGCCGACCTGCTGAACCTCAAGGCCAACCCGAACAGGCTGGCCCAGGGTGCCGTCATCGAATCCTCGCTCGACAAGGGCCGCGGATATCTGGCCACCATCCTGGTCCAGAACGGAACCCTCCACCAGGGCGACATAATGCTCAGCGGAAGCTACTTCGGCCGTGTCAAGAGTATGTTCAACGAGCGCGGACAGCGCGTGATGGAGGCCGGTCCTTCCACTCCTGTGTCCGTCCTCGGCCTTAACGGAGCCCCTGCCGCAGGTGAGAAGTTCAACGTCCTCACCGACGAGAAGGAGGCGAAGAGCATCGCCGCCAAGCGCGAACAGCTCATCCGTATCCAGGGCATCAAGACCCAGAAGCATATGACCCTCGAGGAAATCGGCCGCCGTATCAGCATAGGCAACTTCAAGGAACTCAACATCATCGTCAAGGGTGACGTAGACGGTTCCGTGGAGGCCCTGTCCGACTCCCTCATCAAGCTCGGTACCGAGCAGATCCGCGTGAATGTCATCCATAAAGCCGTGGGTGCCATCTCCGAAAGCGATATCCTGCTCGCCGAGGCATCCGATGCAGTTATCATCGGTTTCCAGGTGCGTCCTACCGTCGAGGCCCGCAAGGCTGCCGAGAAGGAAGGCATCGAAATCCGCCTCTACTCCGTCATCTACGACGCCATCAACGAAGTCAAGGATGGTATGGAGGGTATGCTCGAGCCTGAGAAGAAGGAAGAGGTCATCGCTACCGCCGAGGTCAAGCAGACCTTCCACATCAGCAAGATCGGCACCATCGCCGGATGTATCATGCGCGAAGGCAAGATGGTTCCCAAGGTGCAGGTCCGCCTCATCCGCGACGGCATCGTGGTGTACACCGGAGACCTTGCCTCCCTCAAGATAGGCAAGGACGATGTCAAGGAGGTTGCCGCCGGCAAGGAATGCGGTATGAGCATCGCCGGTTTCAACGATATCAAGGAAGGCGACTTCATCGAAGCATTCAAGATCGTGGAAATCAAGAGGACACTGTAAAGCGCCCCCTGTATGGCAGACGAAAAGATAATATTCTCTATGAACGGGGTGGGCAAGGTCCTGCCCCACAATAACAAGGTCATCCTCAAGGATATCTACCTTTCCTTCTTCTACGGAGCCAAGATCGGCATCATAGGCTTGAATGGTTCCGGTAAATCCACACTGCTCAAGATTATCGCCGGAGTCGAGAAAGGCTACCGCGGCGAGGTGGTGTGGGCCCCGGGGTATTCCGTGGGCTATCTGGAGCAGGAACCGCAGATGGATCCGGACAAGACCGTGCTGGAGGTCGTGCAGGAAGGCGTGCAGAGCGTGGTGGACGTACTCAAGGAGTACGAAGAGATCTCCGCCAAGTTCATGGAGCCAATGTCGGACGAGGAGATGAATGCCCTGATCGAGCGTCAGGGAGAGCTCACCGAACTTATAGAGCAGCACGACGGATGGGAGCTGGATTCCAAGCTCGAAAGGGCTATGGATGCGCTCCAGTGCCCTCCTTCCGATGCGCTGATAAAGAATCTTTCCGGGGGAGAACGCCGCCGCGTGGCCCTATGCCGCCTGCTTCTCCAGCAGCCCGACGTGCTGCTTCTCGACGAGCCTACCAACCACCTCGATACCGAGAGCATACAGTGGCTCGAAGCGCATCTGCAGCAGTATAAGGGCACCGTCATAGCCGTTACCCACGACCGCTACTTCCTGGACAATGTCGCGGGATGGATTCTGGAACTGGACCGCGGAGAGGGTATCCCCTGGAAAGGGAACTACTCCTCCTGGCTCGACCAGAAGACCCAGCGCCTTGCGATGGAAGAGAAGCAGGAGAGCAAGCGCCGCAAGACCCTGGAACACGAGTTGGAATGGGCCAGGATGGCTCCCAAGGCCCGTCACGCCAAGAGCAAGGCGCGTCTGGGTGCCTACGAGAAACTGGCTTCCGCCGATGCCAAGGAAAAAGAGCAGAATCTGGAAATCTATATCCCCAACGGCCCCCGTCTCGGTAATAAGGTCATCGATTTCAAGGGAGTCACCAAAGCGTTCGGGGACAAGATACTCTTCGAGAACCTTTCCTTCGTCCTTCCTCCTGCAGGTATAGTAGGCGTCATCGGCCCCAACGGCGCCGGCAAGACCACTCTCTTCCGCCTGATAATGGGCCTGGAGAAGGCCGATGCCGGAACCATCGAAATAGGGGATACCGTCAAGATATCCTACGTGGACCAGCAGCACAAGAGCATAGACCCCGACAAGACCATCTTCGAGACCATCGCCGGCAATTCGGAATGGGTGCGCCTCGGCAACCGCGAGGTCAATGCCCGCGCATATGTGTCCAGGTTCAATTTCTCGGGCGCCGACCAGGAGAAACTCTGCGGAGTGCTGTCAGGCGGCGAAAGGAACCGCCTGCATCTTGCGCTTACCCTCAAGGACGAGGGCAACGTACTGCTGCTCGACGAGCCCACCAACGATGTGGACGTGAATACCATACGCGCCCTTGAGGAAGGTCTCGAGAACTTCGCGGGCTGCGCCGTGGTAATCTCCCACGACCGTTGGTTCCTCGACCGTATCGCGACCCACATCCTGGCTTTCGAAGGGGATTCCAGCGTGTATTTCTTCGAGGGATCCTATTCGGAATACGAACAGAACCGAAAAGAACGCCTGGGAGACGAAGAACCCAAACGGTTCAAGTACAAGAAGCTGATGGAATAAAAAAAGGTCCGGTTTTCCGGACCTTTTTGGTTGAGGTACCAGGATTCGAACCTGGGCAGACAGAACCAAAACCTGTAGTGCTACCATTACACCATACCTCAATTCCGGGTGCAAAGATAAAAAATTTTTGGCAGTAAATAATTATTGCTTATGTTTGCAGGCATGAATAGAAAACTTTACAGAAGCAGGAACGACCAGCGCATTGCCGGCGTCTGCGGAGGACTTGGAGAATATTTCGGGATAGACCCTACCATCATCCGTCTCGGATGGCTGATTTCGGTGTTTTGCGCCGGGGGAGGCATTATCGCTTATATAATCGCGATGTTTATCATTCCTTTGGAACCCCGGCAGATTCATTATTAGAAATTTTCCCTATATTTGAGAACTATACGATTCTGAGATATGGGGAAATTTCTTTTTAGTGTATTGTTGTTGGTCGCCGGCACGACATCTCTGATGTCGCAATCCATCAAAATCAATTACAAGCCGGGCTCGGTCTCCAAAGAGGAACTCGAGATGGACTCTTACCCTCTGGACACCACGGCTTCTGCCGTACTGCTCGCCAAGACCTACGAGGTCAAGGTATCCTTCGACCAAAGGCTGAGCCTTAAACGCACCGAAACCGTGTACAAACGTTACAAGGTGCTGAAGGATGCCGGTAAGGACTGCGCCGACCAGTCTTTGCTCTATCTTGCGGACAACCGCTTCGATGAATCCATCTACGGCATCAAGGTCACTACGTACAACAGGGAGAACGGCAAGACCGTCACGTCCAAACTCTCATCCAAGCTTATATTCAAAGATTCCTTCTCCGACAAGTTCAAGAAGGTCAGTTTCTCGGCCCCTGATGTCAGGGTAGGCTCGGTCATAGAGGTCCAGTACAGCTTTACATCCAGCCTCTTCGCCAACGTGGGCGTGCTTTTCATGCAGGAGGATTACCCCTTGAACCACGGCAAGATTTCGGTGGAGTACGCCGACTATTTCTCCTTCAACAAGTTCGTCCGGGGGCACGAGAGTTTCAGCCGCACGGAGAACACCGAAAATATGGAGGTAATCGCCTTCCCCGGAGTCGAACCGCTCAGGTTCGCGATGAAGGAGGATATCTTTTACGCCGACGACGTGCCTGCGATGAAGAAGGAATCTTACTGTTTCTATCCTGACCAGGCCAGGTTGGGCGTGGAGTATGAACTCAGGAACGTGAACATCCCCGGTCAGTACTACCAGAACTACAATACTTCCTGGGAAGAGGTGGACAAGCAGTTCATCAAGGACGGATACGTCAAGGAGTTCAAAGTTAAGAACGTACTTACCACCAGGATATATCCCAAGATCGAAGGCATCACCGATGAGGTCAAGCTGCTCGAAGCCGTCCGCAAGGAGGTGGTGTCCGCGGTCAAATGGAATGGCAACGTGTCCATGTACCCTGATGTCAGCAAGGCCGTCAAGGAAATGACCGGCGATTCGGCCGACCTCTGCGGAATAATGGCCAGCGTCCTTAACGGGATAGGCTACACCGCATCTCCCGTGCTGGTGAAGTCCAGGTCCCGTGGCGTCCTGGCATCTTTCCACGTGGCAGCGGATGCCTTCGATGCCGTCATACTGCAGATTACGACACCTTCTGGCAAGGTGTTCTACACCGATGTCGCCAGCCGCAATGCCTATCTTAACGTACTCCCTGAAGATTACCTTGTGGAGAAGGCCAGGGTGCTGCCCATTTCCGAGGCCTTGGGCTACTGGGTCGATCTCCGCAAACTGTCGAACAACAGCTATACCCAGAACTATGTCGCCAGGCTTTCCTCCGACGGAAGGATCGAAGGCGATGTCCGTATTACCACGATGAACGAAGACTCCAGAGGTGCCAAGCAGGCTTTTTCCAATGCCAAGAACGAAGAGGAATTCATAGAGCAACTGGAGCTGTCCTATGGCGCGGAGGTGTCTGATTTCAGTTTCGTCGGGAACAAGGAATGGTCGCCCAAGTCGGTGGAATCATTCAAGGTCGAAACTACGGCCGACGTGGCGGGGGAGTATGTCTATATCAAGCCTTTCATCAAGCAGTTCCATTCCGAACGCGATTTCCAGGACCCCGTCCGCAGGAACAACATAGATTTCTCCTATCCGGACAATATCCGTTACTCCTTCTCGATCACCTTCCCCGAGGATATGGTAGTGGACCAGCTCCCCCAGTCGCAGGCCATCGCCTTCGACAAATTGAGAAGCAAGGCCATAGTCAAGTATGCTCCTATCGGTGATAACGGAGTGATGATGACATTCATCTATACCCGCGTCGATACCCTGCTGCCTGCCGCCGAATATGAGGCTGTGCGCCAGTATTGGGCCGATCTCTGCAGTATCTACAACGCAACCATAGTACTTAAGAAGAAATGAGGCGGATACTTACCGTAGCATCTCTCATCCTGGCAATGCTGCCTGCCTCGGCGCAGGATAAGCTGGATGCGGCCATCAACGACTTCTCGGAGGTCTTCAAGATGGATTCTCCCACGTCCGGTACCGACAAGGTGCACAAGAGCGTGACCGTCTTCAACGAAGATGGCCTGCTCTCCGCCAGTTTCGTGGCCTTTACCGATGCGTTCCGCTCCGTCGGTTCCTTCAGCGGCGAGGTCGTGCTTGCAAACGGGAAGAAGGTCAAGCTGTCCAAGAAGGACCTCAGTTTCTCGTCTATGTCTCTGGGTATCGCCGACGACAGCTATGCCGTCTATCTTACGCCAGTATTCAATTATCCCTTTACCGTCACCTACGATTACACCATCGAGTACAGGGACGGCATAGTGATCTTTCCCATCTTCCAGCCGCTGCTGCAGGACAATGTCTCCTTGAAATCGGCCTCCTACACGCTGATGGTCCCTCCCGGCACCGAAATATCCGAGCACTCCGTCCATCTGGATTACTCGTTCGAATTCGATTCCAAGCGGGACATCCATAAATGGACCATCAAGGATATGGCCCCCCTGGTGGACGAGCATCTTATGAAGCTCGACTCCGACTTCTTGCCTATGTTGTATGCGGTTCCCGTCGAATTCTCTTACGGAGGCACCAAGGGCCGCCAGTCCGACTGGAAGGAACTGGGCACCTGGTTGAATTCCATTCAGGACAAGGCGGACGACCTCCCCGAGAGCGAAATCGCGAAGGTAAAGGAATTGACGGCCGGAGCCGGAAGCGAATTCGAAACCGTCAGCCGGCTGTATTCGTATCTGAAAGAAAAGACCCGCTATGTCAGCATACAGCTGGGAATCGGCGGATACCGCACGCTCCCTGCCTCCCACGTGGTCAAGACCGGATTCGGCGATTGCAAGGCCCTGTCGAACTATATGAAATCGATGTTGAAGGTGGCCGGGATCGAGTCCAACTACTATGTCATACATACGGACAGGGAGGATTTCTTCGGGAATCTGCCTTCTCCCGGACAAATGAACCACGCAATGCTCGCAGTACCTCTTAAGGAAAACGGCGACACCCTCTTCGTGGAGTGCACGAATCCCAGTTTCCCCCTCGGATACAGGCATTCATCCTGCGCCAGGCACGAGATACTGCTGCTGGACGGAGAAGGCGGGCAGAAAGTGCGCATCGGAGGATATCCCGATTCCCTTAGCCGCAAGACGCGCGAGGCCCGGATCGCACTGCGTGAAGACGGCTCCGCCCATATCGACATCAAAGACAAAAGGATGCTGGATTATTCCGAGGCCCTCGTGAATTTCTCGTCCCGCAAGCCGGAAGACCAGGTCAAGTTCCTTATCCGCGACTGGATGCTCCAGCCGGAAAACGTGAAGATCGATAGGATTAGCGACAATTTCGACCGCTATCCTGAGTATGGAAGGGATTTCGTCCCCGAAGCCGAGGTGGATTTCTCGATGGAAAGCAGGAACTACGCCAACAAGAACGGCGACAGGCTGTTCTTCCCCGTGAATCCCCTTGCCAAGAGTTTCTATTATCAGAGATCCGAAAGGGTCAACAGGATATACAGGAAAGAGGCTTTTACCCTGGTCGACGATTACTCCGTGGTCATCCCCGAGGGCTACAAGGTCGAGAGCCTGCCCGCTGACGCATCATTCGAGTCTGTCTGGGGATCATTTAAATCCTCGGTCAAAGTAGATGAGATCGACGGCACCATCCTGCATATAAACCAGACTCTGGTGGTCCCTTGCTTCGATGAACCTGCGTCCGAGTATCCTTCCTACAGGGAATTCTCCAAGAAGATCAACAAGCTCTATTCCGCCAAGATAGTGGTGTCCAAGCGCTAGCGCGCCTATCTTTTGGTCTTGAAATAATCGCTTACCAGGCTTCCGCATTCCTCGGCGAGGATGCCGGAAAGGACTTCCGTGCGCGGATGGAGTAGGTAGGGGGAGTACAGGCTGTAGCCCCGGCGGGGATCCGGCGCGGCGTACACTATGCGGCTTATCTGGCTCCAGTTCAGAGCGGCCGCGCACATAGGGCAGGGCTCCACGGTCACGTACAAGGTGCAATCCTGCAGATACTTCCCGCCCAGGGCCTCGGTAGCCGCGGTAATTGCTATCATCTCGGCATGCGCCGTCGCATCGTGCAGCCTCTCCACCATATTATGGCCCTTGCCTATGATACGCCCCTTGCACACTATCACCGCCCCGATGGGAATCTCTTCCTCGGCCGCCGCAGCCCTGGCCTCCGCCAGCGCCTCACGCATATACTTCTCGTCTGGTTCCATATAATCTGATATGGGCAAAAGTAACTATAATAATTGGAACAATAACTGTGTTGATACATTTATTGGCGGATTATTCCATTAGTGTCCACTAAAAAAAATGGTTTTCAGCCGGCCACGCTCGTCATTGCCGGTCACCCTCGTCATTGCCGGCCACGCTCGTCATTGCCGGCCACGCTCGTCATTGCCGGCCACCCTCGTCATTGCCGGTCCCGACCGGCAATCCCCCCCCCTTTCCAGATTCGGTTGACCCGCAATCGGTAACCAAAAACCCGTGTTTTTGGTTACCGATGGGGTTTGCAGATAGTTCCGTAACCAAAGAGGGGCGTTTTTGGTTACCGATGCAACCAGATGGCCTAAGTTTACTTCAGGGATGTGCCACAGAGTGGCCTCCAGGGCATATGGCTGTAAAAAAGTGCCTTCTGGAGGCCTGTTTTTTACAGGCATCCCCGCTGGAGGGCCGTAGAATGGGGGTTGGTGTAAAAATAAACGTTTAATGCCGGTGCGGCGGGGGATTGCCGGTCAAGTCAACAAAAATCGATTTTGAAACTTCCGAAAAAAGTTTCAAATTTGTAGTACGTATGAAACTTTTCCTGATTGACGGCCACGCCCTCATCTTCAAGATGTACTATGCCTTCCTGGGCCGGCCTATGATTAATGCAAAAGGGGTGGATACTTCCATCCTTTTCGGCTTTACGAAATACCTGCTGGAGCTCATACGGCGGGAGCAGCCTACGCACATCGCCGTGGGCTTCGACCCGCCCGGAGGCACCTTCCGCAACCAGCTCTATCCCGAATACAAGGCTAACCGCGGGGAGACTCCCCAATTGGTGATTGATGCCCTGGAGCCGCTGACGCAGATAGTTAAGTCCTTGAATATCCCGGTGCTGATGATTCCGGGGTACGAGGCCGATGACGTGCTGGGATCAATGGCCAAGCGCAGTGCCAGAGAAGGTTTCGACGTGTATATGGTGACCCCCGACAAGGATTACGGGCAGCTGCTCGAGCCGCATATCTTCCAGGTCAAGCCCGGGAAGAAGGGTGGCGACGATGAGCTTTTCGACATCCCCCGCCTCCAGGAAAAGTATGGTATCTCCCGCCCGGACCAGATAATCGATATGCTGGCCATCTGCGGGGATGCTTCGGATAATGTGCCGGGAGTCAAGGGCGTCGGGGAGGTCGGCGCCAGCAAGTTACTGCAGAAGTACGATACCCTCGAGGGTATCTATGAGCATCTGGGGGAACTTACGGCCCGTCAGCAGGAGCTTTTCCGTGCTGCGGAGGATCATATCGCCCTCAGCAAGACTCTGGTGACCATCAAGACGGATATTCCTATAGATACCAGCGCCGACGATATGGCCCTGCGCCCTGCCGGCCCCTCCGCCATCGAGTTGTTCAATCTCTACGGCTTCAATTCCCTGAAGAAGTATCTTGCTGTTGGCGAAATGTCATCTGGCGAGGGTATTCCCCCTGAGGGACGTAACACCCGCGGTTCGATAGCGGGGGGACCGTCCCGAAGGGAGGGTGGGGTGAGCCCGGAGGGCGAACTCCCGAAGGGGGAATACCCTCGCCAGATGACGGATTCGGTGCAGCCCCTTCCGCCGGCAGATGTTTCGTTCGTGCTGGATGGAGAAATCCTATGGCTGAATGACGGGAAGGCTACCCGGAGCGGAAGTGCGGCTGAGTTCAAGGCCGTACTGGAGGATGCCGCACTTAGCAAAGCCGCCTTCGGCATCAAAGCCCAGATGAACGCCCTCGCCAAGATGGGAATATCCCTCAAGGGCAAACTCCTGGATGTGGAGCTGATGCACTATCTCATCAATCCCGAAAGCGACCACCGCCTCACGGCCCTCTCCCAAAGCTACCTCGGCATCAGCCTCGACGATGTGCCTGCATCCGACACCGGCTCCCTGTTCTCGATGGCCGAAGAGGCCGTCGACCATAGCGAGGAGACGCAAGCCATACGCGAACTCTCCGGGGTGCTGCTTGCCGAACTGGAAAAGGCCGGGATGCGCAAGCTCTACGACGAAATCGAGGAACCCCTCATCAGCGTGCTCTCCGGTATGGAACTGGTGGGCGTGAAGGTCGATCTTAGCTCCCTGAAGGATTTTGCGGAGAGCCTCCGCAAGCAGATGAACGCACGCGAGGCTGAGGTTCGCGGCTATGCGGAGATGCCCACGCTGAATGTCAGCTCTCCCAAGCAGATGGGCGAAGTCATATTCGAGAAGTTGAAACTGGATCCTAAGGCCAAGAAGCCGGCCAAGGGCACCTGGCCCACCGACGAAGAAACCCTCTCCGAACTGGCGGACAGGCACCCCATAATCGACGCCCTGCTGGACTACCGCGGGCTGCGCAAGTTGCTATCTACCTACATCGAACCCTTCGCACAGTATATATCTCCCGTAGATGGCCGGGTGCATACCACCTTCAACCAGGCCCTGACCTCTACCGGCAGGCTCTCCAGCAGCAACCCCAACCTCCAGAACATCCCCATACGCACCGAACAGGGCCGCGAAATCCGCAAGGCCTTCGTGCCCGGGGCTCCGGGGTGGGTCATGATGTCGGCGGATTATTCGCAGATCGAACTCCGCGTGATGGCCCATCTCTGCGGGGATGAGCATCTGCGCCAGGCCTTCCGCGACGGGCAGGACATCCACGCCGCCACCGCCGCCAAGATCTTCGGGAAGAAGGTGGAGGATGTAAGCGCGGACGAGCGCCGTATGGCCAAGACCGCCAACTTCGGCATTATGTACGGCATCTCCTCCTTCGGCCTGGCCCAGCGCCTGAAATGCTCCCGCAGCGAGGCCAAGAAACTCATCGACGATTATTTCGCATCCTTCCCCTCCATACGCAGTTTCATCGATGAAACCCTGGCGAAGGCCCGCGAAACCCTCTATACCGAAACTATGCTCGGCCGCCGGCGCTATATCGCCGACATCAATTCCCACAATGCCAACATACGCGCGATAGCGGAGCGCAATGCCGTGAACGCGCCTATCCAGGGCACGGCCGCCGACATCATCAAGCTCGCCATGATACGCGTGTCGGAGCGCCTGCGCAAGGAAGGCCTGAAGGCCGCGATGGTGTTGCAGATCCACGACGAACTCCTTCTGGAAGTGCCGGAAGAAGAAATCGCCAAGGTGCAGGCAGTGCTGGTGGAGGAGATGCAGGGAGTGATGGAATTATCAGTACCTTTAACCGTTGAATGCAATTATGGCAAGACCTGGCTCGAGGCCCATTGACGAACTGATACGTCTGGCCATCATAGGCGACGGAGCCGCCTTTACCGAACTCTGGGATACGCATATCAGTTCCCTCCGCTCTTATATACGGAGCCGGATGAAGAATCTGGACGATTTCTACGTGGATGACATCTGCTCCCGCAGTTTCGAAAAAGCCTTCCGGCAGATACGTACCTACGACCCTTCCAAGAGCCAGTTCAACACCTGGCTTATGAACATCGCGCACAATACTGCGGTGGATACGGTCGAACAGGAGAACCGCTCCCACAAGCGCTATGTATCCATCGACCAGGAGGATTTCTCGGAAGAGGACAATCCCCTCGACTCGATAATACGCGACGAAGACCAGGTGCAGACCGAGAAATACATCGAGGGCCTGCCCGAACTCTACCGGCGCATCGCCAGGATGAGGCTGGTGGACGGATTGCAGTACGGCGAAATCGCGGAGGAGACAGGAATCCCCCTGAACACGGTGCGTACCCGCATCCGCAGGGCCAAAGCCCAGATCGACAAGATGAAAAGTGAAGAAAGCATATGACCTCTGAAAAAACGTTCAAGTATTGGCAGTGGCGTACCATCATAGTGTCGATGGTTGTCTATGCCATCTATTATTTCGTCAGAAAGAATTTTTCCATCGCTATGCCCGGCCTGACCGCCGAATATGGCATCTCCAACACCAGCTTCGGCATAGTGATAGCGATAGGCTCGCTGATATACGGATTCAGCCGCTTCCTGAATGGTTTCGTAGTGGAGAGGGTCAGCCCCAGGGTATTTATGGGAATAGGCCTGATACTCTGCGCCCTCGCCAACCTGTGCTTCGGTTTCGGAGTGGATCTCAGCTATTGGATAAGCGGCGTGCACGAAGGCCCGCAGTTCGTGAACATGCTCATCCTTGTGATGGGTATCACCATAGTTCTTAACCAGTATTTCCAGGGGATGGGATTCCCTCCCTGTGCCAGGATGCTCCCTCAGTGGATCGCCCCGGGCGAACTTGCCACCAAGATGAGCATATGGAATACGTCGCATTCCATCGGTGCTTTCTGCGCCGTGGTGGTCTGCGGCCTGCTTATGACCAATATGGGTGCGGATATGTCCGGTGACAGCAGCATAGTGGCGCGCATCAGCTCCAATCTGGCCGGCAGCATAAAGGGCTGGGACGACCTGCCTCTCGCCGACCAGAGTTCCAGGATAATGGCCTATGCGTCGCATTACGGGGCTTGGCGCTGGTGTTTCATAGTTCCCGCCATAGTGGCCTTGGGCGGCGCCCTGCTCTGCTTTACCGGCCTGAGGGATACGCCCCAGAGCGTGGGCCTTCCCGAAATCGCCGAGACCCATACCGGCAAGGAAGCTACCGAAGGGAAGAAAGGTGCCCACAGCGCCTTCCTCAAGCATATGGTTTTCTTCAACAAATGGGTCGTGCTGTATGCTCTGGCCAACATCTTCGTCTATGTGCTCCGTATGGGTGTGCTGGACTGGGGACCCAAGTTCCTTACCGAAGACCGCGGAATGAATATCCAGGGCGCCGCCTGGTCCGTTGCCGTGTTCGAGCTGACCGCCGTGTTCGGGACCATCTTCGCAGGATGGGCCACCGACAGGATATTCAAGGGCCGTGCGCACAGGATGTGCCTTTTCTCTATGATAGGTTCCGTAATCTTCCTTGGCCTCTTCGCCCTGGTCAAGATGCCCGTGCTGCTCTCGACCATAGTGCTTGCCCTGGCAGGATTCTGCATCTACGGGCCTCAGGCCCTGATAGGGATAGGCGCTGCCAACCAGGCTACCAAGGAGGCATCCGCCACCGCCAACGGTCTTACCGGAATCCTGGGTTACGTCGGATCCGCGCTTTCCGCCCTGGGTGTCGGTCTGATTGCCGACCACTTCGGCTGGAGGGCCGTGTTCATTACCTTCCTTTGCGTGGGCGTGCTGGGTGCCGTTGTATTCTTCATAATGTGGAAAGCTCCCCGCGATGGTTACGAGCGTTCCCGTAAATTCACTGAAAACTACCTTGCAAATGAATAACGAACTGCGCGAAAAACTGCTGGCCTTGCGCCACATTGCCCTCGATATGGATGGGACCATCTATATGGAGAACAATATCTTTCCTTTCACCCTGGATTTCCTGGCGAAACTGGACCGGATGGGCATTAGCTATTCCTTCCTGACCAACAATCCTACCAAGTCGCTGGACGATTACCTTGCCAAGCTTGCCAGGATGGGAATCAAGGCCGGCCGGGAGCAGATGTACAGCACCGTGCCTGCCACCATCGACTACATAAAGACCCATTTTCCTTCAGCAAAGAAGCTTTTCCTACTGGGTACGCCTTCCATGATAAGCCAGTTCGAGGAGGCCGGCTTCGTGAGTGCTGCGGATTCGGCGGAAGACGTGCCGGATGCGGTCGTGGTGGCCTTCGATACCACCTTGGTGTATTCCAGGCTCTGCCGTGCCGCCTGGTGGGTGTCGCAGGGCTTGCCTTATCTGGCTACCAATCCCGACAAGGTCTGCCCGACCGACCAGCCTACCATCCTCGTGGACTGCGGTTCGCTTTGCAAGTGCATTGAATATGCTACCGGCCGCCAGCCGGACGTTACCATAGGCAAGCCGGATCCGGCTATGCTGGCAGGTATCGAAGGCCGTTATGGCCTTAAACCCTCGCAGATTGCGATGGTGGGGGACCGTATCTATACCGATGTGGAGATGGCCTATAATGCGGGCGCTTTCGGGGTTCTGGTACTCAGCGGCGAGACTACCCTGGAAGTGGCCAAGGCTTGGCCTCACGCTCCTTCTCTTATCTGCCGCGATATCGAAGAACTTGGTTGCCTTCTTGAAGAAGCCCGTGGATTATGCTGATTCCTTCTGAAAATACCTTTGCGCGTGCCGTGGAGCTTTGGCGGGAGTGGAATTCGCGTATCAATGTGATTTCCCGCAAGGACGAAGATAACATCTTCGCCCACCACATCCTCCATTCCCTGGCCATTGCCCGATACCTGGAAATCTATTATCCTTCGTGCGGGTGCATTCCCCCTTCGGGAGTTCGCCCTTCGGGCTCACCCCACCATCCCTTCGGGACGGTCCCCCCGCTATCGAACCGCGGGTGTTACGTCCCTCAGGGGGAATGCACCCTCCCTCGGGACGTTGAATCTGAGGAACAGCACGCATCAGCGTGCTCGGCGAAGGGCGGGTCTGAGCTGGCTCAGATCGAGAGTGCCCGTCCGCAGGTTTCTCCCGCCGTGGCGGCTAATGCGCTGAACGATAGCGATTTAGCTATATGCCTCCCCCCGGAAAATGGAGGGGAGGGATGTGGCGAAACTGCTGATAATCAAGCACATAACTGCCACGCCTCATTTCTGGATGTCGGGACAGGCGGCGGTTTTCCCGGAATTCCGCTGGCGATGGTGATGCCGGAGGCGAGGTTCACGCTGTGCGATTCGATAGGAAAGAAGGTGCGCGTGGCGCAGGCGGTCGTGGACGGACTGGGATTGAAGAATGTAGAATGCGTCAATGCTAGGGTCGAGAGTCTGCCTGGGCAATGGGACTGGATAGTCAGCCGTGCAGTCACCAGCCTCGAAAACTTCTATCCCTGGGTGAAAGGGCGTTTCCGCAACAGCATTCTCTACCTGAAAGGCGGAGATATCGAAACCGAAATCGCCGCACTGCAGAAGAAATACCACGTTCCCTCCGAGAATATCCGCACTTGGGACATAAATTCTTGGTTAAATGACGAATATTTTGCAGAAAAATTTGTAATTGAGGTTGGAAAAAACTACCTTTGCACTCCCTAAAGCGAAAAATTAAAAAAGTATAGATATGAAAAGGACATTTCAACCTTCAAACCGCAAGCGCGTCAACAAGCACGGCTTCCGTGAGCGTATGAGCACTCCTAATGGCCGTCGCGTACTTGCCGCCCGTCGTGCACACGGTCGCAAGAAACTCACCGTGTCCTCCGAAGACAGGTTCTAATCCTTGCTTCAAGGGTTAAGAAAACCGGTTGAAAGAAATTTCAGCCGGTTTTTCTGTAAAAAAATGTCTATATTGCAGACATGAAAACAAATCTGAAAATCATTCTTTTGGCAATGGCAATTATTGCACTTGATTCCTGCGCACCCAAACTCCCCCAGACCCGTAAAGACGATACCGTCGATGATTATTTCGGCACCAAGGTGGCCGATCCTTACCGCTGGCTGGAGGACGATGCTTCTGAAGAGACTGCTGCCTGGGTCAAGGCCCAGAACAAGGTCACGGACGCATATCTGCGCAAACTCCCCGCACGTGCCAAACTCCTTTCCCGCCTCAAGGAGGTAGTCAACTACGAAAAGGTGGGAGCCCCTTCGCACGAGAAGAACGGTAAATGGTATTTCTTCAAGAACGACGGTCTTCAGAACCAGAGCGTCCTCTACGAAATGGATACCCTCGGAGGCGAAGCCAAGGTATTGCTCGACCCCAACACCCTCAGCGAAGATGGCACCGTGGCCCTCAAGGGAACATACTTCTCCGGCGACGGCAAGTACATGGCATACGTGATCTCCCGCAGCGGCAGCGACTGGGAAGAGATTTTCGTAATGGACGTGGAGAGCGGTGCCTTGCTCGACGACCATATCGTCTGGGCCAAGTTCACCGGCGCATCCTGGAGAGGTGACGGTTTCTACTACAGCGCATATGACGCTCCGGAAGAGAACGGCCACGAATTCAGCGGAAAGAACGAGGGCCATAAGATTTATTATCATAGGATAGGCACGCCCCAGACCGAGGACGAGCTCTTCTTCAGCAACCCTGCCGAGCCTCTGCGCTTCTATCAGGTCAGCCTGAACGAGGAAGAAACCATAGCATTCCTCTACGAGGACGGTGCGGATGTCGGCAATAACCTCTACGTCAAGGATCTCCGCAAAGAGGGCTCCCAGTTCGTACAGGTCACCCCCGATATGAAACACAGCTGCTATCCCGCCGAGACCATAGGGGACAAGATATACTTCTTCACCAACCTCGACGCCCCTATGAACAGGCTGGTGGTTGCCGACCTGGCAAAGCCCTCATACAAGAACTGGAAGGATGTCATCCCCGAGGCCGGATTCGTGCTGGACGGAGTCACCTTTGCCGGCGACAAGATCATCGCCAGCTATATGAAGGACGCATCTACCCACGCATACTTGTTCAACCGTGACGGCAGTTCCGTCGCCGACAACGAGATCTCCCTTCCCGGCGTGGGCTCGGCGGGTTTCATCGGCAAGAAAGACGAGCCCTGGTGCTTCTACTCATATTCATCCTTCACCACTCCCGGGACCATCTACAGCTATGACCTGGAATCGGGGGAGAGCAAGGTCTTCAAGCAGCCCGAAACGGCCTTCGACCTTTCAGACCTGGTGAGTGAGCAAGTGTTCTTCCAGAGCAAGGACGGCACACGCATCCCTATGTTCATTACCCATAAGAAGGATATCGCCCTCGATGGCAGCAATCCCGTGTATCTTTATGGTTACGGCGGATTCGACATTTCCCTGACTCCTTCTTTCTCCGCCACGCGCGTACCTTTCCTCGAGGCCGGCGGCATCTATGCGCAGGTGACCCTGCGCGGCGGCGGCGAATATGGCGAGGCCTGGCATATGGCGGGAACGAAGATGAACAAGCAGAATGTGTTCGATGATTTCATAGCTGCAGCCGAGTGGCTGATTTCCGCGGGATATACCAAGCCCGAGAAGATAGCCATCGTCGGCGGCTCCAACGGCGGCCTGCTGGTGGGTGCCTGCATGACCCAGCGTCCCGATCTCTATGCTGTGGCAATCCCGCAGGTGGGCGTGATGGATATGCTCCGCTACCATAAGTTCACCATCGGCTGGAACTGGGCTCCGGACTATGGTACCAGCGAGGACAGCGAGGAGATGTTCAAGTATCTATACGGATATTCTCCTCTGCACAATCTCAAGCCCGGCACCAAGTACCCTGCCACCCTGGTAACTACTGCCGACCACGACGACCGCGTGGTTCCTGCTCACTCGTTCAAGTTCGCGGCAACCCTGCAGGAGTGCAACGACGGCGCCAATCCCTGCCTCATACGCATCGATTCCAAGGCCGGTCACGGCGGCGGCAAGCCGCTGGCGAAGGTGCTGGAGGAGCAGGCGGATATCTACGGATTCATTTTCAAGAATCTCGGGATGGAATAAAAAAAAGCGGCGCGAGCCGCTTTTTTTATTCTTCAGGGAGGAACATCGGATCCCAGGCCGGGAGCATCGTAGGCTTCTGCTTGAGCAGGGCCTGGATTTCGGCGGGAACATATTTTTTCTCGACTACCAGGCGGAACATATACTCGTCGAACCATTCGTCGGTCATTATGATGCTGCCTTTGTACCCTGTGTCGCCCCAGCTGTTCTCAACCATCCATTTCTGGGGCACGCCGTCCTTGAGGTCGACCGCGATGAGTGTCATAGCGTGCGTGGAGGCGCTGGCGTGGGTGAGTATGCGCTGCTTCTTGTCCATGGTGTACTTGACTCCAAGAAGCGACTCATAGTCGAAATTCTTGAGGTCGCATATGCCGCGCTTGCGGTCGAGGAACTTGCCCACGTCGCAGGAGAAATACAAAGGATCCCCGCCCTTGATGGAGGCTATCGCCATCTTTTTGATGTCGTCCAGAGGAAGGTTTATGTACAACCAGTTGTGACCGTCGTAGCTGTGACGGTCGTATTCTATCTCGTACACCTTGCCGTATTCGCGTGCGGGGTCGTTCATCAGCATTATGTAGTTGTTCTGCAGGTCGAATCCCACGAACTCCTCGTAGAAACTGAGGGGCGTATAGGTCTTGGTGCTGATGATCTTGCCCTTGGCATCGCGGCAGGTCCATTCGAACTCGGTGGGAGGCTCTCCCAGGGTGAGGGCGAGGACACGGTAAATCTCTTTCAGCATCTCCACCTTCATCTTCTGAAGGTCCGCCTTCTTGGGAGCGTCGCGAAGCGCAAGGCCGTCCTGGCGAAGCAGGGTGGCGAGCTGCCCGCGGTATGCGGAGGTGCTGGTGGCGCTGAGGGATTCAGGGAATATCTCGGCCGGCACCACGCCATACTTGCTGATTATGTCGGCAACTCCGGTGAATGTGCCGCCGTCGCTGATGGGATGCGCGAAGAGCCAGTCCACAGTGCGGTCGTCGAAGGATTTGTCGCGGGTATCAATTACGGCCTGGAGGAAGAGGTTGGCCTTCTCCAGCTGGTCGTAGAAGAAGCAGTAATTCTGACTGAATTTGAAGGCACCGAGATTGAAACGCTCGATCGTGGATTCCCTGAGTATGTTGAGGCCGGTGAACAGCCAGCAGCGCCCGGAGGATTTTTGGTCGGTGCGTCCCTTGGTTTTGATTTCGTCGGAGAAGTGGGTGTCTATCATCGCGACCCTTTCAAAGTTATGGGCGAGCACCGCCAGCGGAGCGGCGTTCATTGCATTGCGCAATGCTTTGTCGGTAGCGGTTCCTTCGTATCCTTTGCGGATTTCGCTCAGAGTGGCCTCGTCCAGGCCGCCTTTCTGCGCAAAGGCGCTGATGGAGAGCAGGGCCGTTGCGATAAAGAGAATCTTTTTCATATAAGAACTTAGTTGTTGTCTTCTTCGTCCAATCCGTCGGAGAGCTGGCCGGGGATGATGGATTGCTTGCCGCCAATCAAGCGGCCGCCCGTCTTGAGGCTGGCATTGGAGCGCTTGCGGGTGGCTCCCAGCTTCTCCAGCTTGGCGATTTTCTTGACCACGCTCTGGTTGGATTCCTTGAGCAGGCGGGTGGATTCGCCGTAGCTGTCGCTCACGGCTTTGATCTTCTCGCCCATCTTCACATATTCGCCCATCCAGTTTTCGAGCACGCTCATAAGCTCGGAGGCCGTTTTGTAAACCTCCTGGATGTTGCGCTGCTGGTCGAACTGCCTCCAGGCAACCAATATCATATTGAGCACTATGGCCAGCGACATCTGGCTGACTATCAGCACACCCGCGTTCTTGGCCTGCTGCCAGAGCAGAGGCTCCTCCTCCTGCATCAGGCGGAAGGCATTCTCTATGGGGATGAACATCAGGTTGTAGTCTATCTTCTTGCGCCCCTCGGGGATGTAGGAAGCGTAGTCCTTGCCGCGGAGTTCGTCCACGTGCTTGCGTATGCTGGCGATGTGCTCTTTGGCGAGGCGGTTCCTCTCTTCCGGAGTGACTGCCTGGTTCCAGGCCACGAAGGCCGTGAGGCTCATCTTGGAGTCGATTATGACCTCCCCTCCGTCGGGATAATGGACTATTACGTCGGGAATCAGGGTGCGACCGTCGTCACTCTTGATCTCGTGACCGAGTTCATCGCGTATGACTCCTTGCACGTCGAAGTTCACGCCTTCCTGCAGGCCGCTCTCGCGCAGCAGGTCCACCAGCAGCATCTCCCCGAAATCTCCCTGGGTCTTGCTCTGGCCGGTAATGGCGTCTGCAAGGGCCTGGGCCTGGTTGCCTACGGCCTTGCTCTGCTCGGAAAGGAGATGTATCATCTTTTCCATCGAGCCGCTGCGCTGGGCGTTCTTTTCGTCGGAACTCTTGACGCTTTCGCTGAACTCCTTGAACTTCTCCTGGATGGGCTTCAGGAGTTCGCCTACGCTCTCCGCGCTGGCCTTGCGGAAGTGCTCGCTGTTCTCGGCGCTGAGGGCCTTGAAAGCGTTGCGCATCTCCTCAAGCGACTTTGCCGCCTGGTCCTTCTGCTCCTTGATGCTGGCCTCGCGCTGCTCGTCCAGCTGCTTCTGTGCTTCCTTCTGGGCATCGAGCCTGGCAGCCAACGCCGCCTTGTCGGCGCTCAGTTTGATGACCGCCGCTATAGCCAACAGTGCTATTACTCCAAGTATTATAGTCAGAATGTCCATATTTTTCAAATATAGCAAATTAATTTGCTAACTTAGCGCAGCATTAATCTCACTTATGAAAAAAATCTCTTTTCTCCTCCTGGCAGCTCTTGCCTTGTTTTCCTGTAAAAAGGGTCCTGAGTATGCCAACCGTGCCGATGCAATAGTTGCCCAGATCCATAATCCCTCTTCCAAGTACGTTGTGGTTGCCTGTCATCGTGGGGACTGGCGCAATTTTCCCGAGAATTCAATCCCTGCCATCGAAAGCGTTATCAAGATGGGGGCAGACATTATGGAACTTGACTTGAAGATGACGGCGGATTCCGTACTCGTGCTCTCGCACGACGCCGACGTGAAGCGCTGCACCAATTTTTCCAAGGTCTTCGGCAAGGAAAAGAGCGCCAAGGTGGCGGACCTCAGCTACGAGGAAATCCGCAGGCTCAGTCTCAAACGTGCCCACGGTGTGGCCATAGACACCTTGCATATGCCTACCCTGAAAGAGGCCCTGCTTTGTTGCAAGGACCGCATCTGCGTAAATGTGGACCAGGGATATGAGTACTACGACCAGGTGCTTGCCATAAGCGAGGAACTGGGCGTGACCCGCCAGCTCCTTATCAAGGGAAAGAAACCGATCGAAGTAGTTGCCGCCCACGAGGCCGCCCACGCGGAAAAAATGATGTATATGCCCATAGTGGATATACAGAAGCCCCGGGGAAAGGCCCTCTTCGATTCTTATATGGAGCAGGGGGTGGTTCCCCTGGCTTACGAGGTTTGCTGGCAGGACAACTGCGACGGAACTTTCGGCGATGCTTGCGCCAAGATTCTTGCACAGGGGTCGAAGATATGGGTGAATACCATCTGGGCCAGCCTTTGCGGGGGAGACGGCA
This sequence comes from Bacteroidales bacterium, assembly GCA_016287875.1. Lineage (GTDB taxonomy): Bacteria > Bacteroidota > Bacteroidia > Bacteroidales > UBA932 > Cryptobacteroides. The sequence goes on from JAEEXQ010000001.1 coordinate 39,181, forward strand.
ACGACGACGATGCCGCATATATGGCCAAGGATCCCGGAGAGGTTTATCAGCAGTATCTTGACAAGGGAGTCTCAATGATACAGACCGACCGTCCTGAATTGTTGATTGGCTGGCTTACCAGGAAAGGCCGCCACAAACTCAGCGGGTCTTTCTGAGGACTGGCGCCACCGCCACAGCCAGCCCGATAAGCGCCACTCCGAAGGCGGATATCAGCACATCGCCCGGTTTGAGGATTACGGGGTATGCGTCCACTATGTAATTGCCCGGCATTTTCACCAGACCAAAATGCTGCTGGAGCAGGGTCAGGACCACTCCGGCCACTACGCCAACGGCCATCCCCAGAAGGGAAATCAGCCATCCCTCCAGCACGAATATGCGGCGGATCAAGCTGTCGTCGGCTCCCATCGCGCGCAGGGTGGCCATATCCTCCTCTTTCTCTATTATCAGCATCGACAGGGATCCGAATATGTTCAGGGCGATGATGATTACTATGAAGATGAGTATCAGGAAGATGGCGGCTTTCTCGTAGCGCATCATCTTGTAGAGGGCCTCATCCTGCATATAGCGGTCCTGTATGACGAAGGAATCTCCCATTTTTTCCCTGAGGGCACGCAGGAATCTGCGGGCGGCACGGTCGGAAAGGCCGTCGGCATAGCGTATCTCCACCGAACTGACCTCTTCGTAATAGCCCGTGAGCGAACGCATTACTCCTATGGGGAGAATGATGGTACCGTCCACGCCGGCATTTGAACTTGCAGGGATGTCCAGCAGTTTCGAGGGGAACACTTCGGCGGTATGCAGGGATGCGGCGGGATTGGCGGGGGAGATGTGCCCGCTGCGGTCAGGATACCAGAGCTGCAGGGGAGACAGCAGTTTGGGATTGATCCCTATCTTCCAGGCGAAGTCCTTGCTGACCACGGCCAGCTTGATATCCCCTCGCTTGAGTTCCAGGTCATTCTCCTCGGCATATACATCATCCACGCCCTTGGCGTTCACGACACTCTGCTTGCCATCGTAGGACGCATATACTTTGTCGGCGATTATGCTGGAGATGCTGCCGGCTTCGGGAGCGTTGTACAGCCAGTCGAACGCAGGCCCTTCGGGGATGAATACCTTCCCCTCGGCGGGGACTATGCGCAGGTCGGCCTCCAACGCAGAGAGATTATCCTTTATTATGCCGTTGAAACCATTGAATACCGACAGCACCATTATCAGCGCTGCGGTGCCTATAGCCATACCGGCCGCACTTATCGCAGATATAAGATTGATCACTCCGTGTGATTTCTTTGCGAAAAGATAGCGGCCGGCTATGTACAGAGGCAGTTTCACTTTTTGAGAAGCTCTTCTATGTGCTCGGCGTAGTCGATGGACGTATCGAGATAGAAGGCCAGCTCGGGAACTATGCGCAGCTGCTTGGCAACCTTGCGCCCGAGTTCTCCGCGGAGTGCGCGGTTCTGGTCCTGGAGGCTGAACATCACTTCCGACTGCTTCTCGGAAGGGAAGATGCTTACATAGACCTTGGCAAGGGAGAGGTCGGGGCTGATGCGCACTTCGCTCACGCTTACCATAGCTCCGCCGAAGGCGGCCATACCCTTGCTACGGATGATTTCCGCAAGGTCTTTCTGTATTTCGCGGGCAACTTTGAGCTGCCTTGTGGAAGGAGCTTTTTCCATAATTACTTTACGATGATTATATAGTAGTCCTTCTTTCCCTTCTGGGCGAGGATGTACTTGCCGTCGATGATGTCGGCTTCGCTGACCTGCCCGGCAGGGTCGGTAAACTTATCTTTGTTGATGCTGACTCCGTTGCCCTGGATCATCTTGCGGGCCTCACCCTTGGAAGGGAAGACCGAAGTCTCCACGGCCAGAAAATCCTGGATGGGGCAGGGGAGTTTGTCCTTGGAGACCTCGAAGGTGGGTACGCCGTCGAATACTGCAAGGAAGGTGCGCTCGTCGAGCTTGCGCAGATCCTCCGAAGTGCTCTTGCCGAAGAGCATCTGGGAGGCGGCCACCGCATTCTCGTATTCCTTCTCGCCGTGCACCATTATGGTGACTTCCTTGGCAAGGAGTTTCTGGAGAGTCCTGCGTCCGGGATCGGCGCGGTGCTCTTCGATGGCGGCTTCGATTACGGAGCGCTCCAGCATAGTGAAGATCTTGATGTAGCGCTCGGCATCGTCGTCGCTGACGTTCAGCCAGAACTGATAGAACTGGTAGGGCGTGGTTCGCTCGGCATCGAGCCAGATGTTGCCTTTCTCGGTCTTGCCGAACTTGCCGCCGTCGCTCTTGGTGATAAGAGGGCAGGTGAGGGCGTAGGCATCCTTGCCGAGCACCTTGCGTATGAGCTCGGTGCCGGTGGTGATATTGCCCCACTGATCCGCTCCTCCGAGCTGCAGCTGCACGCCCTTATGCTCGAAGAGATAGAGGAAATCGTAGCCCTGGAGCAGCTGGTATGTGAATTCGGTGAAGGACATTCCCTCGCTGGAATCGCGGCTGAGGCGCTTCTTTACGGAATCCTTGCTCATCATATAGTTCACGGTGATGAGCTTGCCGATATCGCGGGTGAAGTTGATGAAGGTATAGTCCTTCATCCAGTCATAGTTGTTCACCAGTTCGGCCTTGTTGGGAGCGTCTGATTCGAAGTCGAGGAACTTGCCTAGCTGGGCCTTGATGCAGGATACGTTGTGGGCAAGGGTCTTCTCGTCCAGAAGGTTGCGCTCGGCGCTCTTCATCGAAGGGTCGCCAATCATTCCGGTGGCGCCGCCGACCAGGGCGTAGGGCTTGTTGCCGCAAGCCTGGAAGTGCTTCAATATCATTATGCTCACGAGGTGTCCTATATGGAGGGAGTCCCCTGTAGGGTCGATTCCGACATAGGCGGACATAGGCCCTTTAGCCAGCTCTTCTTCGGTCCCGGGGGTGATATCGTGTATCATCCCGCGCCATTTCAGTTCTTCTACAAAATTCTTCATCGAATGATTATCTAATATCCTACAAATTTGGCTATTTATTAGTAAATTTGCAACCTTAAAACAAAGAGAACTATTAATTATCAAGATATGAGAAAGAAAATCGTTGCAGGAAACTGGAAGATGAACACCACAGTTCCCGAGGGCGTACAGCTCGCCAAAGAAGTCGTTGAAAAAGCCAAGGAAGTCCCCGCAGGCGTCGGCCTGATCGTGGCCACTCCTTTCACCCATCTCTGCTCCGTGGCAGAGGTCGTGAAGGGTACCCGCGTCGAGCTTTCCGCACAGAATTGCGCCGACAGGGAGAAGGGTGCATACACCGGAGAGGTTTCCGTCGGCATGCTCGTCTCCACGGGAGCACAGTGGACCATACTCGGCCACTCCGAGCGCCGTCAGTATTACGGTGAGACCGATGCCAAGCTCGTCGAGAAAGTCAAGCTCGCACTTGCCGCTGGCCTCAAGGTCATCCTCTGCGTCGGCGAGAATCTCGACGAGCGCGAGGCCGGCAAGCACTTCGACGTGGTTACCGCCCAGACCGAGAACGTCCTCTTCAACTTCACTGCCGAGGATATGAAGAACATCGTCGTAGCCTACGAGCCCGTATGGGCCATCGGTACCGGCAAGACCGCTACCGCCGAGCAGGCCGAGGAAATTCACGCTTGCATCCGCAAGGTCCTCGCCGGCAAGTTCGGTGCCCAGGTCGCTGACGACACTACCATCCTCTACGGTGGCAGCTGCAAGCCTTCCAACGCCAAGGAGCTCTTCGCACAGCCCGACATCGACGGTGGCCTCATCGGCGGCGCCGCCCTCAAAGCTGAGGACTTCATCGGAATCGCCCTCTCCTTCTAGTCTGTTGGGATTAATCCAAGGTCTGAACCACCACGGCTATCCTGGAGGATGAAGACCAGAGCCAGATTTTTCCGCCTTCGAACTTCAATGCTTCGAAGGCGGTTTTCTTGCTGTGCAGGTCGTCGCCGGTAGTCCAGGAGGCGACGCCGTTCACACTCTGCCCCACGCGGCCGGGCATCTCGTCGAGGCGCAGCATATAGAAATCCGACATATTGTCGCTGTGCACCCGGAATTCGTATTTGTCCGGGTTGTAGCTTATCTGGCAGGTCAGCGGATCATACAGGAAGGTGATATAGCCTTTTATCTCCATACGCAAGGTGGAGTTCAGCTTGAAGTCGTCCGACACGTGGCTCTTCCTGCAACCGGTGAAGGCCGCAAGCATCAGGACCAATATGAGGAACAGCTTTCTCATCTTACGAGTATCTCCTTGATTATTATTTCTTTGGAGCCGTCGGCATTGGTGATTTCCGCTTTCAGCGTCCCGCTATCGGGGATGGTCCATAGGCCGTCGGGGCCGGTACTTATCTGCCGCCCGTTGAACGACCATTCTACTTCCTCGTCCACGCTGTTGTAGACCACCAGCGGAATGGCGCTGCCGGCCTTGAAACTGCCGTCGGAGTTGCGCTCGGTCTCCCCGAGATATATGAAACGGAAAATATCCTTACGGTATATCCTTGTGGTGAAACTGCCGCTGACCTCGAAGACGGAACCGTCGCTGTAGGAAACGGTGGTGGTGAAGCTGTAGCTGGTGCGGGGGTTCAGGCCCTGTATTGTATAGCAGCAGCTGCCGTCGTCGGCGGCCTGCACCTGGGCGCTGCCCACAGACGTTCCCTGAGTGAACCATTCTATACGGCAGTCTTCCACGCTGCCAAGATCCTTCGATACTGACCAGGCTATGATGGCGCTGCTCTGGAATACCGATATTCCATCTATGCGCACGGGCTCCAGTACCTTGAAGGAGATATTGCCGCCCGCATCGGTGCTTATGCCGGTGAGCGCGAACCTGCCGGGGCTGAACGAGGCTGCTCCGTCCTTCGGAGAAAAGACGATCTCGGCGCAGGGATGCTGAGGATTGCAGTTTATCTGGTTGAGCTGCCATCTTTCCAGGGCCTTGAGCGTCCTCTGGTAATAGGTAGAGAAGCCCGAGGGGGAATCCGACTTATCTATCTTGTAGATGTACATTCCCTCTCCGCCTATGAAGGCGTCATTTCCCTGGGCCCTCCGGTTCTCCAGGAGCCAGTATTTGTTCCCGTCGGAGGAAGGCATCTTGCAATACTGTCCACTGGGATGCAGAGGTTCGAGGGAGTAGGTCCCGCAGGTGTCGATGACCGTGCAGTGCCCTATTCCGAGCATTTCCCTTTCTATGGAATTCAGATAAGGGGGAGTGTGGCCCCCGTCGTTTTCCAGGCCTATGTCCATCAGGCTGGTTGCCCCCAGTCCGGGATGGACTCCGCCGCTGGACTCGCCGTCGGTATCATACATATCCTTGAGCCCGAGTATGTGCCCGAATTCGTGGGCCAGCAGCCCTATCCCCGACACTTTGCCGTCAGCCCCCAGTTCCGGTGCCATTGCGAAGGCGGTGAGACGTGGCCTGAGACCGGAAGGAATCTCGTTCTCGCCCAGCTCCACGTACTGCGGCCACATCTGGTCCGGGCCTCCGCCGGCCGATTCCGCCACTCCGGCGGTGATGAATATCAGATGGTTGAGGGATCCGTCGGCATTCTCGTAGGGCGAGAAATCCATCCTGCTGCTGAGGGAACGGTATATGCCGGATGCCATCTTGTAGGCATAGGCATCGCGGCGGTGGGATGCATTCGCCCCGAAATAAGCATAGCTGTTGCCGGCGGACACCACTTGGTGAACGTCGAATACGAATTTCGTGCTGTCGGAAAACTGCGGTTCCAAATAGGCCTTGAGGGCTCCCGCCAGGCTGTCTATGGTAGAGATGGGTGTGCTGAAATGCAAGTCGGTGAATTCCACCGGGATAATGAGCGTCCTGTGCTGCTTCTGGCCATATGCCCCGTGCATAATGCACAGCAGGGCACACGTCAGGCTTATGGTCAGTACACGCTTCATGCCCTAAAGATACTAAAAGACATATAAAAAAGCAAAGGGCCGCTAGCCTCACGGCCCTCGACCCTTAGACGTGTACTAAAACCTAAACCTACAACAAAGATGCAGGTGGTTTTAGAAACGCTGCATAAATTTTTAAGAAATATTCAAATTATTTCTTAGCTTCTGCTACAGAAACCTGACGGAACTCCTTGAGGTCCTTCATGAGTGCGAGAGCGGCCTTACGTGCGCGGGCACCGGCAGCCTTGTTTCCCTTAACGATCTGAGCCTCGGCGTTCACCTGGAATTCAGCGATTTCGGCATTGATTTTTTCAACAAGCTTTTTCATTTCTGTTTGATTTAAAGGTTTATAAAATAGTACTGTTGCGTGTTTTCTCTTATGCGAGTGGCAAGATAATCAATAACTTAATGATTTGCAAAGGTTTTTTTAAAAAAATGTGCTTTTTCAGCCTTTTTTTGCGTTTAAAACGTTCATTGCACGGTCCGGACCCACAAAAATCCAGTCTTTTATGCCTTGGATGGCCCTCTCGCATATCTGAGGCATATCTTTCTTTTCTTCTTCGGAAAGAGTGCCCAGCACATAATCGACCTGGGAACCGTTGGCGAAGTCGTGTCCGACTCCGACACGGATGCGGGTATAGTCCCTGGTCCCGAGAGTTTCTTCGATATGGCCCAGTCCGTTGTGACCACCGTTGCTCCCGCTCTTACGCATACGCAAAGTACCGAATGGCAGGTTGATGTCATCGCATATGACAAGCAGCCTGTCGATGGTGACCGGCAGTTTGGTTAGATAATACCTCACCGCATTGCCGCTCAGGTTCATATAGGTGGAGGGTTTGAGAAGATAAACCTCGCGCCCCTTGAGACTTACTACCGCCAGATCTCCGTACCGGCGGGTTTCAAAAGCGACATTGGATGCGTGAGCCCACGCATCCAATATCATAAAACCCATGTTGTGGCGGGTTTCTACGTATTCGGGGCCGATATTGCCCAGCCCTACCACAAGATAGCTCATTATTATTCTTCGCTAGCAGCTGCTGCGCTGGCGTCCACGTTGCGGGTGGTCTTGACGAAGCAGAGGATTGCATCCTTGTCGGTGAGGACGGAAACGTTCTCGAGCTTCACGTCACCAGCCTTGATCTTCTTGTCGAGGTCGAGCTTGGAGATGTTGATGGTGATGTCGTCGGGAAGGTTCTCCATCTTGGCGCTGATGCGGAGGCTCCTGGCACCAGGAACGAACTTACCACCTTTCTGCACACCGATGGCGTGGCCTTCGAACTTGATAGGAACGCTGATGGCGATGGGCTTCTTCTCGTCTACTGCGAGGAAGTCGATGTGGAGGCAGTTATCCTTGACGGGATGGAACTGAAGTTCGTGAAGAATTACGGTGTAGTTGGTCTTGCCGTCGAGGGTGAGGTCCACGATGTGTGCGTAGGGAGTCTCGAGGAGGCCCTTGAGATCTTTCTCATTTACAGTGAAGAGGACGTTTTCGACGCCGCATCCATAGAGGTTGCAAGGAACGAGGCCCTGCTTGCGGAAAGCCTTGATGACGGCTTTGTTGCCAACCTGACGGCTCTGGCCGTTAAGTGCGAAATGTTTCATTTCAAAAAAAGTTAAAATGTGTTACTCAATCCGGAAAACCGGGTCCGGATCCCATTGCACCAAAGCCCCTTAGGGGTTTTAATTATGCGGGCGCAAAGATAGGCAAAAAAGATTATTCTACCAAATTTGTGTCCTTGTTCCAAGACAAAGTCTTGTAGAAAGCGTCCAGCTCGGAATCTCCCGCAGCGGGAAGATACATGCTGAGGCCGCTGAAATTGGTGATCTCTATGCCGAGGAAATAGGGCGTGGCGGCCTTGTAGGCTATGCAGCCGGAGAGGGCCTCGTCCAGCTCGGCTTTTTCGGCATCGCTTATGCCGGCCTTCACCAGTATGTCTTCCAGGTCGAAGAACCAGTGCTTGTCGCCCCTGTAGTATTTCTGGATTCCGCTGCGCGTGCCAAGCGCTGCTATGGCACTGCGGTATCTGCCGAACAAATCCTGGCACAGCCCGGCAAGACGGGGGAGTCCTGCCGTGTTGACCACGCTGATGGTCGCGGCGCGCTCGGTCCCCTGCAAAGCGTCGTAGTACTCGAAATACTTGCGGCTGAAGGTCTCTATGCTGGGAGAGTCGTTCACCAGGGAACGGAGGTCGGAGTAATCGAAGCCTCTGGAGAGCACTTCGGTGGGGGAGAAGGATAGCTTGTCGGCCACGTCCTTGAGCTCGTAGGCCACCTCGATGCCGCCCATCAGGCAGGCGTCGAAAAGTATGTATTCGAGGTGCATCGGAATCGCCGCAGCCATATCCTGTATGGTCATCTCCCTCGAGTAATCCGTCCCGTCTATATGGTCGGCTTCGGCTCCGAAGGATTTCACCTTGGGGCCCTCGGCATCCTCGCCGAAACGGTACAGGGGCAGGGCGGAACCCTCCCTCCTGGCGCCTCGGGAGAACTCGATGAAGCTGGTCCTGTTATATCTGCCTACGGGCAGCCATCCGGTGCCGTGCGAGGAAAGTATCAGTCCATAGCTGGCGTCCGGGAACAGTTCCTTCACTTTCAGCAGCACCTCCCTCAATACGGCGGGATCGGTGGCGAAGCGGTCTTTGCCCACGGTGTACAAGGTGTCGCAGCGCAGTTTCCCCAAATCCTTGCTCAGCATCACCAGATGCGACTCAGCCTTGGTCTTATAGTCGGAGTCGGTCCTGGAAAAATGTGTGAAGGTGATGACCTTGTGCTTGGATCCGTAGAAAGGCAGATTGGCCGATTTGAGAACCTTGACATTCGCCTTTATGTCGCTGGACAGATTGTTGAAGGCCGCCGCATAGTACAGGGTAACCACTTCCCTTCCCGGGGAGTAACGCCTGGGATTATCCTTCCCGCAGCCGGAAAAAACGGCTGCCAGGGCTGTCAGAAGCAGTATCCGTGCATAGATGCGCATCGTACAAAGATACACTTTTTTATTTATATTTGCACAGATGGACCGCCTGCTGAAAGACTATCGTTATTATCTCCGTATGGAGCGGAAGATGTCACCCAATACGGTGTCATCCTATGCCTCCGACGTGGCCGCCTTCCTGGAAAGCTATGGCTCCGACCCCCGCAAGGCGTCGGGCGGTGACATCGCGGATTATCTCTCTTCCAGATCTGCAGGCATCTCCAAGCGCACCCAGTCCCGTATGCTCAGCTCCCTATCTTCCTTTTTCAGCTGGCTCATACTGGAAGGGGAACGCAGCGACAATCCCTGCGACGGCGTGGACCATCCCAAGCTCGGGCGTTATCTCCCGGAAGTGCTTTCCGTGCAGGAAGTGACCGATATCATCGAAGGTGTGAAGACGGATACCTGGCAGGGCGTCCGCGACCGGGCCATACTGGAAATACTCTACGGATGCGGCCTCCGGGTATCGGAGCTCTGCGAGCTGAAACTATCCAACGTATATGCCTCGGAGGGGTTCCTGAGAGTGATAGGGAAGGGAAACAAGGAGAGGCTGGTACCCATAGGAGGAGCGGCCCTGGAAGCTTTCGGCGCCTGGCTGGACCTGCGTCCGCAAACGGCTGCTCCTGCATACGACGACTATGTCTTCCTGAACCGCTTCGGAAAGCCCTTGAGCCGTATTTCAGTATTCAATATGGTAAAGAAGAACGCCGCCCTTGCCGGTGTGGAGAAAGAAATATCTCCCCATACCTTCCGGCATAGTTTCGCAACTCATCTTATCGAGAACGGAGCGGACCTGAGGGTGGTGCAGGAGATGCTGGGGCACGAGAGTATACTCACCACCGAAATCTATACCCACATCGATACCGCCACCTGGCAGAAGGCGGTACTGAGCCATCATCCCCGAGGATGACGCTAGTCTTCGGCCAGGGCCTTGTTGAAGCACTCGCGGCAGAGAGGCTCGTAGATATCCTTCTCGCCCAGGACAACCAACTTGCGGCTCTTGCTGAGACGGTGTGAATGGTTGGCGAGGCCGCCGCATTTCACGCAGATGGCGTGCACTTTCTGCACATCTTCGGCTATGGCCATGAGGGCCGGGATGGGGCCGAAGGGCTTTCCAAGATAATCGGTGTCGAGGCCGGCCGCGATCACGCGGACTCCGCGGTTGGCAAGGGCCTGGCAGACCGCTGCGAGGTTCTCTCCGAAGAACTGGGCCTCGTCGATGCCGACGACCTGTACGTCGGGCCCGATCTTCAGCATCTCCGCAGCATCCTTGATAGGCTTGCTGACTATGCTGTGGGAATCGTGGGATACTACCTCCACGTCGGAGTAACGATTGTCCACCGTAGGTTTGAATATGGCTATTACCTGATTCGCGAACTGAGCCCTGCGGAGGCGGCGGATCAATTCTTCTGTCTTACCCGAGAACATTGAGCCGCACACGACTTCGATGCAACCCTTCTTTTTAGTGTTGTTTTCTGCGTACATTTTGGTTAAATTTGTCGTCGACTTGAGTTGTGCAAAGATAAGAATAAGTCGCGTTTTATGAAAGGAAAACTTTACATTGTGCCTACCCCTGTCGGGAACCTGGAGGATATGAGCTTCCGGGCCGTGGAAGTTTTGAAGAACGCTGACCTGATCCTTGCCGAGGACACGCGGACCAGCTCCGTGCTGCTCGAGCATTATGGCATACGCAAGCCTCTGCAGTCGCATCATAAATTCAATGAGCATCAGACTGCCGACCGCATCAAGGACCTGATTTCCGAAGGCCGCAACGTGGCCTTGGTCAGCGATGCGGGGACTCCCGGGATATCCGATCCCGGATTCCTTCTCGCTCGTACCTGCGCATCCGTGGGCATAGAGGTGCAGACCCTTCCGGGCCCCACCGCCTGCATCCCTGCGCTGGTATCTTCGGGGCTGCCCTGCGACCGTTTCTGCTTCGAGGGATTCCTGCCTCAGAAAAAGGGTAGGCAGACCTTGCTGCAGGCTCTCGCCGCCGAGCCCCGGACTATGGTTTTCTATGAATCTCCCCGCCGTCTTGTGAAGACTCTCGAGCAGTTCGCCGAGGTGTTCGGTGAAGGGCGTCCTTGCAGTGTCGCGCGGGAAATATCCAAACTACACGAAGAGCACGTTCGCGGGTCTCTGGCCGAAGTGCTGGAGCATTTCCGTGCGGAGGAGCCGAAGGGCGAGATTGTGATCGTCGTCGGCGGTGCCGTGGTGGAAAGGGGCGAACATCACAACAAGTACAGAGATTAGGAGGGTCAGATAATGAATTCTTCTTTCAAGACGGGGGCGATAGCCCTCGCTTTCCTCGTCCTCGGCTTCGAGCTGGCGATGTTCTTGCATCGCGCATCCGTGGAACGCGTGGTCGCCAACCGCGACAGGCCGGACACTGTGTACGTTTACTCCTCGGCGCGGGGGGATGTACCCTCACCGACCGTCTCGCCTGGCACACCCGCAAGCCCACCCTCGCTCGACCCCACCGCTGACGCGGTCCCCCCTCTAAGCCGAGGGTGGCGTAGGTCCTGTGAGGGTACATCCCCCAGCGCCAAAGGAGACCCGGTGGTCGTTGGAAGAAAGGGCAGCCATAGTCGGGCGGCCAGGGCGATGTATGAAAAGGCGCCGGGCCGGAAGGTGGAGAGTTTCCGTTTCAATCCGAATACCGTCACGCTGGAGGAACTTTGCCGGCTGGGGTTCACCGAGAAGCAGGCTCAGTCCATCCTTAACTACCGCGAAAAAGGGGGCCGATTCCGCCGGAAGGCCGATTTTGCCAAAAGTTACGTTGTGGCCGATTCTCTGTTCAAGCGTCTGGCACCGTACATCGACATCCCCAAAATCGACATCAATAAAGCGGATTCCGCAGCCTTCGACAGCCTACCCGGAATCGGCGGCTGGTTCGCGCACAGAATGGTCGAATATCGCGAGCAGTTACGGGGCTACAGTTGCCCGGAGCAGCTGATGGAGATATGGCATTTCGACCAGGAAAAATTTGACGGACTGAAGGACCTTATAACGTGTTCCCCTTCAGAGCCTTACCCTTTCTGGTCCGGCAGCGTGGAAGACATACGCAACCATCCCCACATCCGTAACTGGCAGACCGCACGGGACATAGTTTTCTACCGCGATCACAATCCTCCGGAAAACCTCACCGTCGATGGCCTGCTGCAGGCCGGCATCCTTTCCGAAGAGCAAGCCACGCGCCTACGCCGCTGCCATCTGGAATGAATGCCCTTTTTTGGGGGGAAGGGCGTTGGATCGCCGTGGCGGTTATTGTGTTGACTATCAGTGTGTTAGATATAAGCCTCCCCCATGAAATCGCGGGGGAGGCTTGTTGTTAACTGGCTGAAATTCAGCTAGTTGGCTGCCACGGCCTGGTGGCGCTACCTTCAGCCACGGCCCAGAGGCGCCGCGAAACGCCACGGCCCTACCTTTTCCATCGAAAGTACTTTCGGATCTGCCAGTCCTGGGCCGAGGTTTCATAAAACAGTCGACGCACCAGGTCTTCCTGACCAGCAGGAGACATTCGAAAGATGTCCTTGACACTTTTCAGGCCGAACCCCTTCAATAATGTTGAAGATATGGCCGGATACACATTATGGCCTCCCCGTTCGAATACTTCGTTAATGTCATACTCGCTACCCTGGTTGGAAGCGAAGGCGAGGCACATTATGTCGTAACTGCCGTAGAATGAAATCAGCCGGTCGTAATCGATGCAGTTGTATTTAGAGATAATGTAGTCGGTCAATTGGCTCTTTTCCCTGTTCTCCAGATCACGGAACAATCTTTCAAGAATTATGTATGTCAACGGTTTATCCTGTTTCCGGAAACAATCGACTTCCTTCAGTGCCCGGCGAAACGGCCGGGAAGCTTTGCTCAATACTATTCTGTCTGAAAACGGGTGGTCAGAAACGGCATAGGCCAGGAATGTCCACCGATAATCCTGCGGCCTTTTGCAAAGCCCCTTTTCACCAGGATTGTTATACAGATAAGAGCAGGCTGTCCTGATGCTTTTGTCACCGGATTTTACAGCGCAGCCGAAACCGGGGTTGAACACCATGCCGCTATGATTGATAGTCGGGTTAAACAGATTGGCATATTGACGGGAGTAATCGCCGATGAAGCTGGACACCTCTTTCCGTGAATCAGCTTCAAGCAGGTCGTGCAGATGATCGAACATGGGACAGGTCCCAAGTACGGTGATACCATGTTTTCGCGCCGAGACACAGAAAACCGTGAAGTAGACAAGGAAGTCGGCTACCGTATAGAATAAAAGACTTCCTTCAGGGGTGTTTTGATAGATATGGAGTACCTTGCGGTCTCCTGAAGGGTTCTTCATTGGAAAATGTGATGGCACCTAACGGCTTGGCCATCAGTGTTTTAGCTATAAGTCTCCCCTCGAAAATGCGAGGGGAGACTAGCGGTTAAAATGTTGAATATCAGATAGTTATCCGCCACGGCCGGCATCTTGCCCGCCACGCCCCGGCGTCTTGCCGCCACGGCCGGCGTCGGGCCCTAGCGGTACTTCTCGCTCTGCTCGGCGATGAGCTCGTCCAGCACGCCGGGATCGAAGTAGTTGATCTTCATCGCGCGTTTGACGGCGGCGAGAGTCTGTGAAGCGACAGCGCGGGCGGCTTCGGTGCCGCGGCGCAAGACTTCGTAGACGTAAGGGATATCCTGCTCGAAACGATGCCTGCGCTCACGTATGGGCGCCAGGGTATCCTCCAGCACGGCATAGAGGAAGTTCTTGCACATCACGTCGCCGAGACCTCCGGCCATATACTGGGCCTTCATCTCGTCCAGCGAAGCGAATGAGAACGAAACCTTCTTTCCTACGAAGCAGGAGGCGAACTTCTCGAAGTGCTCAGGCTTGCAGAATGCGTCGAGGTAGGTGAACACCGTATTGCCTTCCACCTTGCCGGGATCGCTCACCTGAAGGTGACCGGGGTCGGTGTACATACCGCGCACTTTCTCGCGTATGGTTTCGGAGTCATCGGAAAGATAGATGCAGTTGCCCAGGCTCTTGCTCATCTTTGCCTTGCCGTCGGTGCCGGGAAGGCGCAGGCAGGAGGCATTGTCCGGAAGGAGTATCTCCGGCTCCACGAGCACTGGAGCATAGGTGGAGTTGAACTTGCGTACGATCTCGCGGGTCTGCTCGATCATAGGCTCCTGATCCTCGCCCACGGGCACCACCGTAGCATTGAAGGCTGTGATGTCCGCAGCCTGGCTGATGGGATAGCAGAAGAAACCGACCGGTATTCCGGCCTTGTTGTCCGCCGCGTTGTCGTCGTTGAAACCGCGCATCTGTATCTCCGCCTTCACGGTGGGATTGCGCTGCAGCCTCTGCACGGTGACCAGGTTGTTGTAGAAGAAAGTGAGCTCGGTAAGCTCGCTTATCTGGCTCTGGATGAAGAGATTGCTCTTCTCGGGATCCAGGCCCACGGACAGATAGTCCAGGGCGACTTCTATAATGTTCTGGCGCACTTTTTCGGGATTGTCGGCGTTGTCGGTAAGGGCCTGGGCGTCGGCAATCATAATGAAAATCTTATCGAATTCTCCGCTGTTCTGAAGCTCTACGCGCCTGCGGAGCGAACCTACATAATGTCCGATATGGAGCCGCCCGGTAGGGCGGTCTCCAGTAAGGATGATCTTTTCTTTAGCCATCAGTCTTTAACTGCTTTAAGCGCTTCGCGTATCTTTGCCTCGATTTCGTCGGCAAGTTCGGTGTTGTCTTTGATGAGCTGTTTCACGGCCTCGCGACCCTGGGCAAGCTTCTCGCCATTGTAGCTGAACCACGAACCCGACTTCTGGATGACATCGAATTCCACGCCCAGGTCGACGATCTCTCCGCTGTGGGAGATACCTTCGCCGAAGACGATATCGAATTCCGCTTTCTTGAAAGGCGGGGCCATCTTGTTCTTTACGACCTTCACGCGGGTGCGGTTGCCGGTGGCTTCCTCGCCGTCCTTGAGCTGGGTAGTGCGGCGTACGTCGATACGCACGGAAGCATAGAACTTGAGGGCGTTTCCGCCGGTGGTCGTCTCGGGGTTGCCGAACATTACGCCTATCTTCTCGCGCAGCTGGTTGATGAAGATGCAGCAGGTATTCGTCTTGGAGATGTTGGCAGTGAGTTTGCGGAGGGCCTGGCTCATCAGGCGGGCCTGGAGGCCTACTTTGTTATCCCCCATCTCTCCCTCGATCTCTGCCTTGGGAGTAAGGGCGGCCACCGAGTCGATGACTACGATGTCCACTGCACCCGAGCGGATGAGGTTGTCTGCAATTTCAAGTGCCTGTTCGCCGTTGTCCGGCTGAGAAATCAGCAAGGTCTCGAGGTTGACTCCGAGGGCCTTGGCATAAGTGCGGTCGAATGCGTGTTCCGCATCGATCATCGCAGCAATTCCACCCAGTTTCTGAGCCTGTGCGATAGCGTGGATGGCCAGCGTGGTCTTACCGCTGGACTCCGGTCCGTAGATCTCGATTATCCTACCGCGAGGATAACCTCCGATTCCGAGGGCGTGATCAAGTGCGACGCTGCCGCTCGGGATAACCTGGGCGTCACTCCATTCTGGCTGGTCTCCCAACTTCATGATCGTGCCTTTCCCGTAATCTTTCTCAATCTTGTCGATCGTGGCCTGCAATGCCTTCATTTTGGCGGCATTGATGTCAGTGCCTTTTACTTCTGCTTCTTTAGCCATAATGAATAAAAAATTATAATTCTGCGGGCTCATGCCCAAGGGCAAATATAGGCAAAAAATGCTTAACTTTGTAACATATGGAAAAGTTACTTGGCAAAACTCCGGAAGAACTTGAACAGGTCGTTGCGAGCTGCGGTATGAAGCCTTTCGTGGCTAAGCAGATCGCCCGCTGGATGTATGTTTCGAAGGTCCGGAGCTTCGATGAAATGACCAATATCTCCAAGGCCGGACGGGAGAAGCTCGCCCAGCTTTACGAGCTCGGCGTCTCCGCCCCCGCAGGGAAGGCGGAAAGCAGCGACGGCACCCTCAAGTATCTTTTCAAGGCGGAAGGTTCCGCCATCGAATCCGTGGTGATCCCGGACGGGGACCGCAGTACCCTCTGCGTATCTTCCCAGGCCGGATGCCGCATGAACTGCAAGTTCTGTATGACGGGCCGGGGCGGATTCCACGGCCATCTGCAGGTATCCGACATACTCAACCAGTTCATCTCCATCGACGATCCCGACAGGCTTACCAACACTGTTTTCATGGGGATGGGAGAGCCTCTGGACAACTATTCCGAGGTTTCCAAGGCCATAGCCGTGCTGACCTCCGACTGGGGTTTTGCCTGGAGTCCGAAGAGGATAACGGTCTCCAGCATAGGAGTCCTGCCCGAATTGAAAAAATATCTCGACCATCAGAAATGCCATCTGGCAATCAGTTTGCATAATCCCTTCGGCGAAGAGAGGGTGCAGATGATGCCGGTAGAGAAGGCCTGGCCCATCCGGGAAGTCGTGGACCTGATCCGCACTTACGACTGGAGCGGGCAGCGCAGGGTGAGTTTCGAATATACGATGTTCGCGGGATGGAACGATACCAAGCGCCACGCGGACGCCCTGATCCGCCTGCTGAAGGGCCTGGAATGCCGTGTGAACCTGATCCGCTTCCACAAGATTCCGGACTTCCCCTACGACACCACCCCCAGGAACGTGATGGAGGCCTTCCGCGACCGCCTCGATTCCAACGGAGTCACCTGCACCATCCGGGCTTCCCGCGGGGAGGATATACTCGCCGCCTGCGGACTGCTCGCCGGGCAGGCAAATAAATGAAACAGAATTATTTATGATCAGATTGAAATACATATGCGTCGTTCTGCTGCTGCTCCTCGGCCCTTTGGCGGGTGCACAGCAGGCCGGCAAGGGCAACAGGCCTCTCCGCAGGGAGAGCGTCCGCCTGGCCGCCACCAGCACCGATCCCGAGGTCGATTCCCTGATGTTCTCCCGTATGAGGGAGAAGATGGATAAGATACGCAGGGAGCAGGGCCGTCCCACCGTAGCGCTGGTATTGAGCGGCGGCGGTGCCAAGGGCGTCGCCCACGTCAGCATCATCAAGTATCTCGAAGAGCAGAAGATACCCGTGGATATGGTGCTCGGCACCAGTATGGGAGGCCTGATCGGCGGCCTTTATGCCCTCGGCTACACTGCCGACGAGCTGGATTCCCTGGTCCGGGGAATGGAATGGGACAAGGCCCTCTCCGACAAGGTCAGCCAGGACTTCGTCTCCTATAACGTGAAGATGCGCCAGCAGCGCTATCTGATTTCGATGCCCTTCCACTATGCCAAGGAGGACTTCGTGGCCAAGGTAGGGGAGGGAGTCATAGCTTCCGCCCGCAGGCAGGGGGTGCATCTCAGCGCCGCCCAGGAAGAGGATCTCGTGAACGGCGCGGCGGCATCTACCAGTTTCAACAGCCTCCCCGCCGGTTTTGCCTACGGAGTCAACGTCAACAATATAATAGCTTCCAAGACGGTGGGATATCAGGATTCCCTGGATTTCTCCACCCTCCCCATACCCTTCTTCTGCGTATCTACCGACATAGTGTCCTGCAAGGCCAAGTACTGGACTTCGGGCCCCCTGAATACGGCGATGCGCTCCACCATGTCCATCCCCGTGCTGTTCGAGCCGGTGCGCTACAAGGATATGATACTCATCGACGGTGGCACGCGCAACAACTATCCTACCGATATGGCCAGGGCTATGGGAGCGGATATAATCATTGGCGTGGTGCTGGCGGATGCGGATCTTTCCTATGCCCAGATCAACAACATAATGGACCTGGTGATGCAGGTTTCCGATATGCTGGGCCGCGAGGCGTACGTGGGCAATATGCGGCGTTCGGACGTCAGCCTGAGGCCGGATATGACCGGTTTCGGGATGATGAGTTTCAGCAAGGAGGCTGTGGATTCCATAATGAAGCGCGGATATGATGCCGCGCTGGCCAATGCCGAGGCTCTTGCCCGGGTGAAGGAAAAGGTCGGGGACCACGAGAAGACCCTTCAGGCTCCCAGGGCCGTGGACATCACGAAAGAAGGCGTGATAATCTCCCAGATACGTTTCAACGGGGTGGATGAGGAAGATGCCCGCTATCTTCGCCGGGAAATCCGTATAAAGGAAGGGAACGAAGTGATGGCACCGCAGATAGACGAGGCCGTGTGCAGGCTTTTCTCGATGGATGCCTTCGAGTCCGTGAACTACACCCTTTCCAAGGATGGGGATGAGTATGTGCTGATATTCAACTGCAACAAGGGCCCGGTGCACAGGATAGGCGGTGCCGGACGTGGCGATACCGAGGAACTCGTGGCCGCAATGTTGAACGTAGGACTGAACGTGAACAAGCTCCGTGGCTCCCGTCTGGATTTCGAGGGGCGGGTCGGCAACCGCTCGTATGCTTTGCTCAAGTATTCGTTCACCGCACCTTTGTTCCCCACCTTCAACCTCGAAGGGAAGTGGGGCTCCACCAACGCCAAGATTCTCAAGGACCAGTTCAATTACCAGAGCGGGTTCCGTACCTTCGCCCTGGACGGTTATTTCTCCGGGATGCGCCTGGAGAATTTCGATTTCCGCGCCGGCGCGAAATACGAAAGATACAGGGTGGATTCCTGGCTGACCGATTCCGGTAATTCCGTCCCTCTCAGCCAGATGCAGCTCAAGGGCCAGGGCTTCGGATCCATCTACTTCAACCTGCGGCACTATACCCTCGACGACCTGTACTTCCCTTCGAAGGGCCTGGACGTAGGAGTGGATTTCCAATATCTTCCCTGGAGCGGCCGCACCAAGATGCTGGGTATGGATATCAGGACCGTGTTCCCTATGAATCCTTGGCTGTCCCTTCTGCCCGAATTCTATTTCCGTTCCCTCATCGACGCTTCGAAAGAGAACCTCTTCCACGCCAATTACGTGGGCGGTGCCTTCAGAGGCCGGTATCTCGAGAATCAGATGCCCTTCGCGGGTTTCAACCATATGGTCCCCGCCAAAGACTTCGCCATGGTGCTCAACCTGGATCTGCGTGCAAGGCTGGCGAAGAACTTCTACACCAGCCTGATCGGGTCCTGCTTCGTGGATGACGATGTGCTGCCGACCTCCTTCGCCCAGCTGGCTCCTACCTACCTCGGAGCCGCCCTGGAGCTTGCCTATGACTCATTGGTCGGCCCTGTCCGCGCCCGTCTGCAGTGGTCTGATTTCCGTGGCTGGAGCGGCTACGTGGGGATAGGTTTTGATTTCTAGGATATGAATGAAGTTCTGGATAAACTTGAGGCCCTTTGCGCCAAGCGCGAATATTGCGTGTCCGATATCCGCCGCAAGGCCATCGAGCGCCTGGATGGCGACCGGCAGGCTGCCGAAGAGCTGGTGCAGTCGCTTATCGGGAACAAGTTCGTTGATGATGCGCGCTATGCTTCTGCTTTCGCCCGCGAGAAGTCTGGTCTGCAGGGCTGGGGCCCCATCAAGATCCGTTTCCAGTTGCGTGCCAAGGGGATTTCCGACAGCATCATCACCGAGGCCTTGTCCGAAATCGACGGCACCAAAGCCCGCACCCGTCTCGAGAAGCTTCTCGAGAACAAATGGCGTTCCCTTTCGGACGACCCTCAAGGCCGCCTCAAACTGATCAAATTCGCCCTCTCCCGCGGCTACGAGTACGAAGACACCGAACCCCTGATCAAACGCATTACCTCCGCCTAGGTATTTTCTTCCGGCCGGTGAGTCCAGCCCCTGGCGGGACTCCGCTCCCTTCGGTCGCTCCGGCCCCTCCCAGCGTTTCCTGCGTGGTCTGCGACCACTTGTCTCCGCCGGGCCCCTCCCCCTATACCTGTCCGTGGGTGGACAGGCCCGCCAGGGGCTGGCTCCCGGCCGTATGGTCCACCGCGGCAGGAAAAGCCGCGGTGAGGGCAGGCGCACCCCGGGGGGCGTGGTTGGGCGGAAACGAGCGTGCTGCGTAAGTTGCTGAGAGACAGTAGATTACTTAATCAAGGCTGCTTCAAATCGAGCAGCCCTGATTGCGTAACGCGCTGAAGGACAGCTGTTTACGCAGCACGGTCAAAACGCCAGGCTTTACCTTTCGGGAAATGTCCACCCCGTCGCGGAAGAAACCGCCGGACAATCTGCCCGGACGTTAGAATAACAGCAGTGCGGGCAGAAATATGCCGGAAAATCTGCCTAGACTGGAAATACCGCGGCGAGCGAAAGCCTAGCGGACGGGGAATGCAGGTACCGGGCCCCTTTTTCTTTGGGGCCCGGACCTGCCCTTTCCCCGCCGCGGAAGGAAAAGCCGCGGTGTGGCGTCAGCGGGGATTCGAAAACGACTTTAGGCTATCTGGGGACGGCCAGGACGGGAAGGCTTTTCTTCGTCGAGGGACTTCTGCTCGGGCATCTTGCCCTCCTGCATACTCTTCCACGCTTTGCGGTGCTCCCAGATGTCGATAGCGGCAAAGATGGCAGCACGCATAGAGCGGGGATCCGCTTCGTCGCGGCCCGCAAGCTCGAAAGCAGTGCCGTGGTCGGGGGAAGTACGCACTACGGGAAGGCCGGCGGTATAGTTCACGCCGTCCTCGAAAGCGATGGCCTTGAACGGGGCGAGGCCCTGGTCGTGATACATCGCAAGCGTAGCATCGAACTGCTCGTAGTGACCCATTCCGAAATAACCGTCAGGGGAGAAAGGCCCGAAAGCCATTATACCCTCCTGGGTGGCCCTGCGTATGGCGGGGATTATGATCTCCTGCTCTTCGGTGCCCAGCAGCCCGCTGTCGCCGCTGTGGGGATTGAGGCTGAGCACGCCTATCCTGGGGTTGCCTATGCCGAAATCCTGCTCCAGCGACTGCTTCATCAGGCGGAGCTTGCTCACTATCTTATCCTCGGAGATAGAGGAGGGAACGTCCTTGAGGGGGATGTGCCCTGTAACGACACCGACTTTCAGGCGCTCGCTTATCATAAGCATGGTCACGTCCTTCACGCCGAAGGCCTCCTGGAGGAACTCGGTATGGCCGGGGAAACCGAAGCCCTCGGCCACTATGGCTTTCTTGTTGATGGGGCCCGTCACCAGCACGTCGATGGTGCCGGCCTTGAGGTCGCGCACCGCCCATTCGAGCGCGGTGATTGCAGCTTTGGCGGAATCGGCGGTGGCTCCGCCCGGTTCGGCGAACACGTTGTCGGGCAGGCATCCCACAATGTTGACCCTCTTCTCGTGAGCTTCCGCTGCCGAAGAAATGGCATTGGTGTCCATCTGCTCGATTTCGGGGATGGATTTGCGGTAGAAGCTGAATATTTTGCTCGACCCGTAAACCACGGGGGTGAGCATATCTAGGATGCGGGGGTCGCTGAGTGCCTTGATGATTACTTCGTAACCAATTCCGTTGCTGTCGCCCTGGGTGATACCCACTACAAGTTTGTGTTTCATATATCCAATGTGTTTTCTTCTTCGTTGACATAACCCTCGTCCTGGGGGAGGGGACTCTTGCCGTAGGCTGCCACCGCAAGGCGGTCGCAGCGCTCGTTCTCAGGATGCCCCGCGTGCCCTTTCAGCCAGTGGAAGTGCACGTTGTGCTTCCTGTACAAGGGCACGAAACGCAGCCACAGGTCCTGGTTCTTCTTTTTCTTGAAGCCCGTGGCGAGCCAGTTGTCGAGCCACTTTTCCTCGACTGCCTTCACCACGTAGGAAGAATCGCTCCACACCTCCACGTCGGCCTTCTCCCATTTGATGGCTTCCAGCCCCATTATCACCGCAAGCAGTTCCATCCGGTTGTTGGTAGTGCGGGCAAAGCCTCCGGAAAGCTCCTTGCGAAGATTTCCGCAGATCAGTACTGCGCCCCATCCGCCGGGCCCGGGGTTTCCGCTGGCCGCTCCGTCGGTGTAGAGGTATATGGTCTCTTTTCGTGCCATTTTCAACAAAAATAACTATTTTTGTAAGATTATGAATGATAAAAAGCTCAATATTCTCGTAACAGGTGCCAACGGACAGCTTGGAAGATGCCTCCGCGATGAGAGCCGCGGCAGCCGGAACCGCTACATCTTTACTGACGTAAGCGAGCTGCCCGGGCTGGAAACCACGTACCTGGACGTATGCAACGGCGATGCTCTCGACATAGTCGCCGATTCCGAGAATGTTGACGTCATAATCAACTGCGCAGGCTATACCAACGTGGACAGGGCCGAGGATGAGACACATCTCGCCGACCTGCTTAACCACGTGGCCGCGGCCAACCTTGCCGCCACCGCCCGCCGGAGGGGTGCAACCCTGATCCACATTTCCACCGACTACGTGTTCGGCGGAGATTCCTGCACTCCCATAAAGGAAGATGCGGCCCCGGCCCCCCTGGGGGTGTACGGCGCCACCAAGCTGGCAGGGGAGGATGCGGTAAGGGCTTCTGCCTGCCGCTATATCATTATCCGCACTGCCTGGATGTATTCCGCGTACGGGAAGAACTTCTTCAAGACTATGCTGAGCCTGACTGCATCCCATCCTTCCATAAAGGTGGTCTGCGACCAGACGGGCACTCCCACCTACGCTCCCGACCTGGCCCGTTTCATAGTGGGAATCATCGACGGGGGCAAACTCGGCCATACCGGCTTATACAACTATACGGGAGAAGGAGTCTGCAGCTGGTACGACTTCGCGCACGCCATCTGCAAGCGCGCCGGCAACAAGTGCCAGGTGAATCCCTGCCGCAGCGAGGATTATCCCACCAGAGCCCGCCGGCCCCATTATTCTGTGCTGGACAAGAGCCTGGTAAAATCCGTCTTCGGAGTCTCCATCCCACATTGGACCGATTCCCTGGACAAATGTTTTCAAGAACTGGATAATGACAATTGAGCGTACCTCCATATCTGACGTAGTGATACTGCATCCCCGCATTTTCGAGGATGCAAGGGGCTATTTCTTCGAGTCTTTCAACGAGAAGGAATTCGCCTCGCTGCTGTATCCCGTGCACTTCGTGCAGGACAATGAAAGCAAATCCTGTCACGGAGTGGTCCGGGGGCTCCACTACCAGAAGGGAGATAGCGCCCAAGGTAAGTTGGTACGTGTAATAAAAGGAGAAGTTCTCGACATCGCCGTAGATATCCGCGTCGGCAGCCCCACTTTCGGCAAGTGGGTGGGCGTCAGGCTCTCGGAGCAGAACGCCTCGCAGCTGTTCATCCCCCGCGGATTCGCCCACGGATTCTGCGTGCTGAGCGAGGAAGCGGTGTTCCAGTACAAGTGCGACCGTTTCTACGACCCTGCGGCCGAAGGAGCAATAGCCTGGGACGATCCCGACCTGGCTGTCGATTGGGGCATTCCCGCCAAGGATGTGCTGCTTTCCGAAAAGGACAGACATCACAGGAGGCTCAGGGACATCCCCGCGGGAGAACTTTTCGAATACGGTAAGGATTTATATCGATGAAAAAAGTCGCTATTCAAGGGTATTCCGGCTGTTTCCACGAAGAGGCCGCAAGGCGTTTCTATGCCGGCATAGGCGAGGACGCGCTCCAGATTGTGGAGTGCGACACCTTCGACGGACTGTACACGGCAATGGCTTCGCATAAGGCGGATTCCGCCGTGATGGCAATCGAGAATACCGTTTCCGGCGGACTCCTCCCTAACTTCGACCTGCTGCGCAAGAATCCGCAGCGCATCAAGGGAGAGGTCTTCCTGCGCATAGAGCAGAACCTTATGGCCCTGCCAGGCCAGAAGCTGGAGGACATCAAGGAGGTCCGCACCCACTATATGGCCATCAACCAGACCCGCGAGTTCTTCAAGGACTGGCCCGGAATCCGTCTGGTGGAGTCGGAAGATACCGCAAAGTCGGCCGCCCAGGTCGCAGGGGAGAAGCTGGAGGGAGTGGGCGCAGTGGCATCCAAACTGGCGGCCCAGCTCTATGGCCTGGAGATTCTCGCCCCCGGCATAGAGACCTACAAGCAGAATTTCACCCGTTTCCTGATAATGGATCCGGATCTCGCCGTGCAGGAGAAGGATATAGACAAAGCCTCCCTTTGTTTCACCCTGCCCCATACTCCGGGATCCCTGGCCCACATACTTACCATACTCTCGTTCTACGAGATGAACCTCACCCGCATCCAGTCCCTGCCCATCCCCGGGAAGGAATGGCAGTACTTCTTCTACGCCGACATAAAGTTCGCATCCTACGGAAGATACCAGCAGGCCCTTGCAGCAGTGAGGCCCCTTATAGATGAATTCCAGATACTGGGAGAATATAAATCCGCCCTATGATCATACAAGCAGCCCGACGTACCGAGAGCGTCAAAGAGTACTATTTCTCGAAGAAGAACCGCGAAATCGCCGAATTGAATGCCGATGGCAGGACCGAACCCATCATCAACCTGGGCATAGGTTCCCCTGACGGACGTCCTCCGCAGGCCGCCATCGACGAGCTCTGTGCCACCGCAGTCCAGAACGGAGTGCACGCCTACCAGAGCTACACCGGTATCCCCGAACTCCGCAAGGCATTCGCCGGATGGTACGACCGCTGGTATGGGGTTGAACTGGATCCTGCCAAGGAAATCCAGCCCCTGACCGGTTCCAAGGAAGGAATACTCATCACCTCCCTCGCCTTCCTGAACAAAGGCGACAAGGTGCTGGTCCCGGATCCGGGCTATCCTACCTACAGCTCCGCCGCCCGTCTTTGCGAGGCGGAGATAGTCTATTACGACCTGGTGGAATCCCGCGGCTGGCAGCCTGACCTGGAGGCCCTGGAAGCATCCGACCTTAGCGGAGTGAAGATGATGTGGACCAACTATCCCAATATGCCCACGGGCGCGCCGGCCGATCCCGGACTCTACGAGAAACTGGTGGACTTCGGCCGCAGGCACGGAATACTTATCTGCAACGACAATCCCTATAGTTTCATACTGACCGAGAACCATTATTCCATACTTTCGGTGCCCGGCGCAAAGGACTGCTGCCTGGAACTCAACTCGCTCAGCAAGGCCCACAACATGGCCGGCTGGCGTCTGGGAATGGTCGCGTCCTCGGCAGATGTAATCTACGAAATACTCAAGGTGAAGAGCCAGCTCGACTCCGGCATCTTCCGTCCCCTCCAGCTCGCGGCCGTGGAGGCCCTGGCCCAGGGTCCGGAATGGTTCAAGGAGCTGAACGCCGAATATGAGCGCAGGCGCGTGGCGGCCGGGAAGCTTTTCGATGCCCTAGGAATCAAGTACAATCCTGCATCGCAAGGCCTCTTCCTCTGGGGAAAGGTCCCGGAAGGAGTCGATCCTGTGGCCCTTTCCGACAAGCTCCTGCACGAGGCCGGAGTGTTCATCACCCCCGGTTTCATCTTCGGACATAATGGCGAAAAATATATGCGCGTGTCGCTCTGCGCAACCGTAGAAAAGCTTGGCAGGGCGCTCGAAAAAATAAAAGCAGTGATATGAATGTAGGTATAGTAGGTCTCGGACTGATCGGCGGTTCAATGGCCATCGACCTCAAGGCGCGGGGCTTCGCTTCGCGGGTGATAGGCGTCGAGAACGAGAAAGTGAACGCCGCAGCCGCCATGAAGATTGGCCTCGCAGATGAAATACTTCCTCTCGAGGAGTGCGTGGCTGCGGCGGACATACTGGTGCTGGCCGTGCCGGTAGATGCCGCAACGCGCCTGCTGCCCCGGGTACTGGATATGATCGCCGGTACGGAAAAGATTGTCATAGACGTATGTTCCGTCAAGCAGAGTATGTGCCAGGTGGCTTACGGCCATAAGGGCAGGGACAGGTATGTCGCCACCCATCCTATGGCTGGTACGGAGTATTCCGGACCTTGGGCCGCGATGCCCGGTCTCTTCGATTCCCGCGCCTGCATTTTCTGCGATGTCGAGGAATCCTCTCCCAAGGCCGTACGCGAGATAGAGCGCCTCTACGATGCCCTGAATATGCGCGTCACCTATATGCGCAGCGATGCTCACGATATGCACGTAGCATATGTCTCGCACATATCCCACATTACTTCCTTCGCCCTTGCACTTACCGTACTGGACAAGGAAAAGGACGAGAAGCATATATTCGACCTGGCTTCCGGAGGTTTTTCCTCCACGGTCCGTCTTGCCAAGAGCAGCGCCGATATGTGGGTGCCCATCCTGGCGATGAATCGCGACAACGTGCTCAGGGTTATCGATACCTACATCGAAAAGATGAAGGAGTTCCGCGATGCTATCGACGCCTACGATTCGGATAAGATTCGGGAACTTATAGACGAAGGAAACAAGATTAAGAGAATAATACGATAATGGCAAACAAATTGGACCTTGTACCGCTGAACGACTGGGGATTCTTCCATCTCCCGCCGCGCCCCTGCGTTATCGCGGGCCCTTGCAGCGCTGAAAGCGAAGAGCAGATCATCGAGACCGCCGAAGGTCTCAAGGCCGTGGGCATCAACGTGTTCCGTGCCGGAATCTGGAAACCCCGCACCCATCCGGGCTGCTTCGAGGGCGTCGGCGCCCCCGGCCTAAAGTGGATGCAGAAGGTGAAGAAGGAGTATGGGATGAAGATATGCACCGAGGTCGCCAGCGAGAAACACGTGTTCGAGTGCCTGAAGTATGGAGTGGATATGGTCTGGCTCGGTGCCAGGACCACCGCCAATCCCTTCCTCGTGCAGGAAATTGCCGAGGCCCTGCGCGATACCGACATCCCCGTGCTGGTGAAGAATCCGGTCAATCCCGACCTGGACCTTTGGATAGGCGCCTTCGAGCGCCTGAATGCCCAGGGCATACGCAAGCTGGGCGCAATCCACCGCGGGGTTTCATCCGCCGCAAAGATCAAGTACCGCAATGATCCCCAGTGGGATATGGCGGTGGAACTTCGTGCCCGCTACCCCGAACTGCCGCTCTTTGCCGATCCCAGCCATATGGGAGGAAAGAGGGACTATCTCCAGGAACTCTCCCAGAGGGCTATGGACCTCGGTCTGGAGGGACTGATGATAGAGTCGCACTGCAATCCTTCCTGCGCCCTGAGCGATGCTGCACAGCAGCTTACTCCTTCGGAGCTGATAAAGTTGCTGGAGAGTCTGGTGGTCCGTGATGCGGTTACGATGGACGAACAGTTCAACGACGAGTTGCGTCAGCTTCGTGCCCAGATCGACGTTATCGACGAGAATCTGATCTATACTCTTGCTTCGCGTATGAAAGTGAGCCGTGCCATTGGTTCGCTGAAGAAGCGCAACAGCGTTGCGATAGTGCAGCCTGGCCGCTGGGACGCCGTACTCGACAAAGTAGGCGCTTCCGCCTTAAACTACGGCCTCGACCCCGAGTTCGTCAAGCGCATCTTCAACCTGATACACGACGGCTCGGTTGCCGAGCAGAATAAATAATCATCTTCACAAATAGAAAAAGTCGGCAAACCTGCCGACTTTTTCGTCGAGAAGAGGCGACTCGAACGCCCGACCCCCACGTCCCGAACGTGGTGCGCTACCAACTGCGCTACTTCTCGAAAACAAAAGCGCGGATATTAACCGCGCTTCGTTTTAGTTTTTTTAGGAAAGCTTTCCGATGTACAGCGCGATACCGCTCTTGAGGTTGGAAGCCTTGTTCTTGTGGATGACGCCCTGCTTTGCAAGTTTGTCGATCATCGCGAAAACCTTGGGAGCTTCGGCCTCTGCGGCTTTCTTATCGGTAGTTGTACGGATAGCGCGGATGGCGTTCCTGGTAGTTTTTGCATAATACCTGTTATGCATTTTCCGCCTTTCGCCTTGGCGATTGGCTTTTTCTGCTGATGCGTTATTTGCCATTGTTATACTTTTTAAAATTTCTTGTAGTGGGTAGGAGAATCGAACTCCTATTGCAGGAATGAAAATCCTGAGTACTAACCGTTATACGAACCCACCAGCATTTCAAAGGAGTGCAAAGGTACGAATATTTTTTTATTCCGCAACTAATTTTCGTCCTTATTTTGTTTCCACTCCCACGAATACAGCAGAGACTCTACCTGACGGAGGTACTGGCGCTTATCGTATTTAGGCGCATAGACGAAGGCGTCGCATACGATGACATATATGCCGTCGGGGCTGTAGAATGCGTGCGACACGAAAGGACCGCCCATATAATCGTTTGCGACTTCCCAGTAACCGCGGGTCTGCGCCAGGCTGCGTCCGTTGTATTTGATGTATTCTACATAGGGAGTAGGGATGGTACCCGTGGTCATATAGGTGTTGTCGAACATTCCGGGCACGTTGTTGCGCAGCACCTCGTTGCGATGGGCGATTATGTTGTCGCGGCTGAAGTCGGAACTGTTGCCCAGGGCCGGATAACGATATACGAAAACTCCCTGGATGGTGTACTGCTTCTCGTCGGCAATCCAGATGAAGTCGGAAGTCTTCTTCTTGAACTTATATCCGGTAGGGAAGTGCAGACCTCCGCCGAAAATGCCCTCCACCATATTGTAGAGAGGTTTTTCCTCATAGCGCATAGTGTTGCGTATCACGCGGTTGCGCTCAGCCTGCTCGATGAAGGACACGATCTTCTTGCCCTCCTTGTCCAGCAGGTCGGCAGCGGTCGCGGAGTCGGGCGCAGCAATCTTGACCACGGCCTGGGGAGTGGCCCAGACATCCCTCAGGAACTTGACGCCGGTAGTGGCGACCTGGGGGTCGATGTCGAAGAACACCACGTTGCGGTGGACTTTGAAGATATCGCCGAATCCGCCGTGGGTCACGTTGGCCAGCGAGTAGAGAGGCTCTCTCATAAGGAACCAGGGGCAGTCGCAGGCGAGCAGTTCGCGCACGGAATTGCCCGCGGCGCCTTCCCAGTCGGCCTTCTCTATGACCACCAGCACTTCCCCGGCCTTGCCGCTGACATTGGGCAGCAGCGCCGGATGGTTTCCTCCGCAGGACCAGAGTGCGAAGAGGGTTAGAAAGAGTGAAATAATCCTTTTCATATCGTCAATGTATTAATCTTCCTATATCGTTGCCGAACGCCAGCATCATCAGGGCGAGCAGCAGTATCATTCCGACTATCTGGGCCCCGACCATGAAGCGGTCGGAGGGCTTGCGCCCGGTGATTATCTCGAAGAGCAGGAACACTATGTGTCCGCCGTCGAGTCCGGGGATGGGCAGCAGGTTCATAACTCCCAGCATTATGGAGAACAGGCCCAGCAGGAAAACGAACTGGTACCAGTCCCAAACCGAGGGGAAAACCTGGCCTATGGCTATGAAACTCCCCACGGACTTATAAGCCCCGGAGGAGGGAGTGGCGAGGAGCCTGAGGTCGCGGAGGTACCCGGCGATGGTGCTGCCGGTGAACTTTATTCCGGCGGGGATGGACTGAAGGCCCTTGTACTTGATGGTTTCCAGCCTGGGAGTCTTCATATACACCCCGATGCGTCCGGCGCTGTCCACCTGCACCTTCGATACGAGGGTGTCCGCATCGCGCAGCACCCGGATTCCTATTTCCTGTCCGGGATAGCGGGCGAGCAGTTTCCTGGCATCCTGCAGATATTCCACTTCCTCTCCGCCGACCGCGATGATATCGTCCCCGCGGCGAAGGTCCCTGCCGGCATTCAATCCTTTGGCATCTACCGAATCCACGCAGAAGGGGATGGCCAGGTCGAACATCGCCTGGGAATTGAGGACTTCCCCGAGCATGGCCCCGTCGATGTAGAGGGTGATGGTGTCGTTGCCGCGGAGGATGTGAGCCTGACGCACGTTCCTGCGGGCCAGGTCGGCCTGCAGCATCCCGAAATTCCCGGGAACGTAGTTGTCGAAGGAGAGGATTTCGTCCCCCGGACGGAAGCCCATCTCGACGGCAAGCTCGTTGGGATAGATCTTGTTACCCTCGTTGGGGATGTAGCTCTGACCCCAGACAGCCATTATGATGCTGAATGCCACTATGGCGAAGATGAAGTTGTAGAGCACGCCTCCCGCCATTACCAGCAGACGCTGCCAGGCATTGTGGGAGCGGAATTCCCAGGCCTGAGGCTCGCGCTTCATCTGGGAAAGGTCCATGCTCTCGTCTATCATTCCGGATATCTTGCAATATCCTCCGAAAGGAAGCCAGCCTATGCCGTACTCGGTCTGCCACTGCAGGGCCTTGGGGCAGAGCCTGGTGAACCATTTGCTGCGTTTGGTGCTGAAGAGGAAGCGCCCTCCGGCATCGAAGAAGAGAAAGAACTTCTCGACCCTGATGGAGAACAGTTTCGCAAAGGAAAAGTGCCCGGCTTCGTGCACTATGATCAGTATGGACAGCGCAAGGAGTACTTGCAGGAATTTCATTAAAAAGACCATTATCGGACGGCTTCCCGGACTTTAGCGGCAACTTCGGAATGGGTGGCGAAGATGTCGTCGGGCGTAGGGTCTGCAACAAAATTCACGCCAGCGAGCGCCTGCTCGCACAGACGCGCGATGTCGTAGAATCCTATCCTGCCTTCCAGGAAGGCGGCGACGGCGATTTCATTTGCGGAATTAAGTGCGCAGGGAGCGTTCCCACCACGCCCTATGGCCTCGTATGCAAGGCCCAGGCAGGGGAAACGGTCGATATCCGCTTCGCTGAAGGAAAGACTGCCAATCTGTCCGAAATCGAGCTTCTTGTTGCCGACGGTGATCCTGGCGGGGAAGCTGAGCGCAAAGCCTATGGGCTCCCTCATATCCGGGCTTGCCAGCTGGGCTATTACCGCACCGTCTTCGAATTCCACCATGGAATGGATGATGGATTCGGGATGCACCACCACGTGGATGCGTTCGGCCGGCACGTTGAAGAGCCAGCGGGCCTCCATCACCTCGAAACCCTTGTTCATCATCGTGGAGGAATCTATCGTGACCTTCGCACCCATGTTCCAGTTGGGGTGCTTGAGGGCCTGGGCTGCCGTGGCGGCCGCGATCTTCTCCTTTGACCAGGTGCGGAAAGGGCCTCCGGATGCGGTGAGATGTATCTTCTCCACTGCATTCCCTTGGGCGCCGAGCAGGCACTGGAATATGGCCGAGTGCTCGGAATCCACGGGAAGTATCACTGCAGAATGCTCGCGCATAGTGCGGGTGACTATGCTGCCGGCCGCGACCAGGGTTTCCTTGTTCGCGAGGGCTACTATCTTCCCGGCTTCCAGGGCGGCGAGGGTAGGGCGCAGGCCGCTGAATCCGACCATCGCACCTACGACTATGTCCACGTCCTCCGCCGCTGCGAGCGAGCACAGGCTGTCTATGCCTGCGAACACCTTGCTGTCGGTTCCGGAAAGGGCTTCGGAGAGTTCCTGATAGCGATTCTCGTTGCAGATTACCACGTTGTTGACGTCGAATTCCCTGGCTTGTTCCGCAAGCAGGTCCACGCTGTTGAGGGCAGAGATGAGTTCCACTTCGAAAAGGTCCCTGTGCTGCCGGACTATGTCCAGGGTCTGGGTGCCTATGGATCCGGTGGAACCGAGTATTGCTATCTTTCTTTTCACTCTCGGGAGATGTTAGAATTTGCAGTATCTGGCGGGGTCGACGCTCTCGCCCTGATACCAAAGTTCGAAGCGCAGATGGTCCCCGGAAGTAAGGCCTCCGGTGCTTCCCACCAGGGCCACGGGGGTGCCGGCGCTCACTTTGTCACCGACTTTGCGCAATAGTTTCTGGTTATGTTTGTAGAAGGAGATGATTCCGCTCTCGTGCTGTATCGCCAGGGAATATCCGGAAGCATCCGTCCAATCCGCGAATATGACGGTCCCGTCCAGGACCGCGCTCACGACTGCCCCCGCCGGGGCGGTGATGTCCACTGCGGGATGCAGCACGGCATCGAAGGGCTGGGAGATGGTCCCCTTCAGAGGGGAGAAGAAGTGCTGCCCTTCGAGGGGGAGCTCCCTTTTGCGGTCGGAAACGCTGAACTGCTCGGTATTGCTGACGGTTGTGCGTAGCAGGGAATCCCCGCGTATGATTTCGGCATCGCTGAGTTTGCGCAGATACTCCCTCGTGTTTCCGCTCAGCAGGCTGTCGGCCTTGAGACTCTCTTCGCCTGCAAGTATGCGGCTGAGGTTCCCTGCATAGATGGCCCAGCGGGTCATCTCGTTTTCGAGGGAATCTATCTTGAGCGCGTTGGCAATGGCCCCGCGCTTGAAATGGTCGTCAGGATAACCGGGAATGGTGGTGCGGAGGGGAGTGAAGGAAATGACGGACCAGGCGAGAAGCGACACAAGGATGATAGCCGTGACTGCTATCCCCACGCCTCCTATCCTGGAGAACCTCCAGAACCTTATCCGCTGATGGGTACGGTCTTCCACCAGGGACAGTCTGTAGAGCTTATTCCAATCCGCAAAATTTCTTTTTCCCATATTATTCGTAAATTTGCACCCTGATGGACAGGATGATCGGTATTGATTACGGACGCGCCAGAGTGGGCGTCGCAATGAGCGACCCGCTCGGAATATTCGCATCTCCGCTCGAAACCGTAGTGTCTGCAAAGATAATAGAATATCTTCAAAAATTGACTACTTCCGAGAGGGTAGTTCGTTTCGTGGTCGGCTATCCGGTCAATTTGGACGGGAGACCTTCCGAGGCGGCCTCCGACGTGGACGTGTTCCTCAGGCAGCTCGCCAAACACTTCCCTTCCATACCCGTGAGCCTGGAGGATGAGCGCTTCACCTCCGTGCTTGCCCACAGGGCTATGATAGACGGCGGAATGAAGAAGAGCGAGCGCCGCAAGAAGGAGTCGGTCGACAAGATCAGCGCGGCAATCATCCTGCAGAGTTATTTGGACAAGAAGAAATGATCAGACCTATTTACCTGTACGGTTCCGGCGTGCTCCGCGAGAAAGCGGCCCCGGCCGAACTTGAGAAGAAAGAAGAAATAAAGCAGCTGGTTGCCGACCTCTGGGACACCCTCGCCGACAGCGAAGGTTGCGGCCTTGCGGCTCCGCAGATAGGGGAGAGCACCCGCGTAGTGGTCGTGGACGGCGACGTGATGTCCGACATCTATGACTATCTGAAGGGCTTCAAGCGTACTTTCATCAATCCCGAGATACTTGAGGAAAGCGAAGAGAAAAGCACCTACAACGAAGGCTGCCTCAGCATCCCCGGCGTGTATTGCGACGTGGTCCGCCCCAAGAAGATAAAGGTCGCGTACTATGACGAGAACTTCGAAAAGAAGGTCGAGGAGTTCGACAACTTCGCGGCCCGTATGGTGCAGCACGAGTTCAGCCACCTCGACGGAGTGCTTTTCACCGACCTCGTGGCGCCTATACGCAAGAAGCTTGTAGTCAAGAAGCTACAAAAAATCTCGTCAGGAAGGGTCCCGACGAGATATAAATCCAAAATCCGTTAATATCAGTTCTTGATTTCCACTCCTCCGAATCCCACCGAGCCGGTGAGGATTACGACGGGGCTGCCTTCCTGTACCCTGAGGCGGCGGTTGTCCGAAACTCCTCCGAATCCGCTGGTGACGGCAACCTTGACGGCCATTCCGTCAGGCACTATGATCGTGACTCCGCTGAAACTGACGTTGAGGTCGATGAAGGTCTCGCCTTCGACGATGGCACCCCTGAGGTCGAGGGTGAGGGCTCCGAAGGAAGAATCCACCTCGGCACCGTCGAACTTCTCGCCGGAGAAAGACAGGTACTGCTTTCCGAAGCTGGAAGTGACGCTGCGTATGTCCTTGCCTTCGCGGGATATGGTCTTATAGTCATAGACCTTCGATTTGTGGCAGCAGCCGCTGTTGCAATTGTTGATGAAAAGCAACTGGACACCGAGTCCTATCACTATGACCGCAAGGGCCATCTGCCACATCATGCTCCAGTCTATGATGTCGCGTGCTGCAAGCAGCAGCAGTACGCCTATGCCCAAGCCGATGCAGGGGCCGACTTTGTCGTTGTCCGAGAAGAGTGCGCAAAGGCAGGGAATGATGATGAACAGGGTCCACCATCCTCTGGTGGAGAACTCGAAACAGAGCACGCCGAGGATGTTCAGTATCCAGAGCACGCCGGCGGCTATAAGCGCAAGGCCTATAAAGAACTTGAATGATTGTTTCATATTATCGTTTTTTTCCAAGGTCTGCAAAAATAGTGCAAAACTATTAAATTTGTATATTTGTAAGTTAAACACTAATACTATGGGAGCATTTCACGCATATGACATCAGAGGAATCTACAATGTGGATTTCGATAAAGATACCGCCTACAAGGTAGGCTATTTCCTTCCTTCCCTGCTCGGGACCGACAAAGTCCTGGTAGGCCGCGACTGCCGCGTATCCTCTCCTGAGGTGCACGATTACCTTATCAAAGGCATCACCGACGCAGGTGCGGATGTCGATGATATCGGCCTCAGCAGCACCCCGCTCGTGTACTTCGGCACCGCCAAGTACGGCTATAAGGCCTCGGTGCAGATCACCGCGTCCCACAACCCCGCCGAATACAACGGAATGAAGGTTTCCCGCGAGAACGCACTTCCCGTGGGACTCGACACCGGACTGGGGCAGATAAAGGCCTGGATAGAGGAAGGACGCCCCACGCCCAAGGCGGCCAAGCTCGGCAAGGTGACCGAAATCGACATCAAACCGGACTATATCAAGTTCCTGAAGCAGTACAAAGGCGATTTTAGCAATCTCAAGATTGCTTTCGATCTCTCCAACGGCATGGCCAACCTCTTCGCAAAGGAGATATATAAGGACGAGAATGCCGAGTGGCTCTTCGACACCATCGACGGCCGCTTCCCCAACCACGAGCCCAACCCGCTCATCCCTAAGAATGTGCAGCCTCTGAAGGATCTGGTCGCCAGGTGCGGTGCCGACCTCGGCGTTATCTACGACGGCGATGCCGACCGCGTGATGTTCGTCGATGACAAGGCCCGTTTCGTGGCCCCCGACCTCATCATCGCGATGATGGCCAAGTACTTCTGCGACGAAAGGGGAGAGAAGAATCCCCGCGTCCTCCAGGAAATCCGTTCTTCCAAGGCCGTGGGAGAGTATCTGCAGCAGTACGGTGCCGAAGTCCACACCTGGCGTGTGGGCCGTGCCTTCGCGGCTCCCAAGCTCCGCGAGATCGACGGCCTCTGGGGCGGCGAGCTGGCAGGCCACTATTATTTCAAGGATTTCTTCTATTCCGACAGCGGTATGCTCGCCAGCATAATCGTGCTGCGGATAGTATCCGCTCTCAAGCGTGCCGGAAAGAGCTTCAGCCAGCAGATAGACGAGCTTACCAAGTACAAGAATTCCGGCGAGGTCAATTTCCGCGTGGAAGACAAGGCCGGCGCTATGGAAGCGGTCAAGGCCCATTTCGAATCCGCCGAAAAGCCTAGTGTCGTGATGGATTTCGACGGATACCGTCTGGAGTTCCCCGACTGGTGGTTCAACATCCGTCCTTCCAACACAGAACCCTATCTCCGCTTCATCTGCGAAGCTACCACGGACGAAGTACTGGAAAAGAAAATTGCAGAAGCAGCCGCTATCATCGAGGGGCAGTTCGGAGGGAAGAGGGCATAGGCGGATGAGAAAAATCAGCATTCTGACTGCGATCCTGGCGTTCCTGCCCGTCCTGGCGGGGGCGCAGGAGCCGCGTATGAGCATAAGGGAGGCCGAGAAACTTATCCCCCGCGAGGTCCGAAGACCCGTAAAGTCGATGATTCCCGGGGACAAGCCTCTCGCCCACGACACCCTGGATACTTCCGATCCCGTAATCAAGATCGTCCTGCTGAACGACGGCACCTGGCATTATGTCAAGGACTTGCGTTTCCTTGCCGACAGCAGCGTATTCCGCAGGAACTGGAAAGAGAACGAACTGAACCCGTTCAGGACTCCGCTCCAGGACCTTCCCTTCCGTATCACCCTCTGCCTTGCAGATTCCAGCTCGCGTTTCTGCTGTCCCCGGCAGATAAAGGTATTCTCTCCCTTCGGATGGCGCAGGCGCCGCAATCATATGGGCGTGGATCTCCCCCTGCCTATGAGGACGCCGGTCTATGCCGCCTTCGACGGGAAGGTGCGATGCTCGATGTACAACCGCGGCTACGGCAACGTGGTAATCATACGCCACGCTTCGGGCCTGGAAACCACCTACGCCCATCTTGCCGAAAGGAGGGTTTCCGCAGGGGATTATGTCAGTGCCGGGGATGTAATTGGATTGGGCGGCTCCACAGGCCGTTCATCAGGCCCCCATCTGCATTTCGAAACCCGCTACGACGGTTATGCCTTCGACCCTCAGTGGCTGATAGATTTCGAGACGGGAGTGCTGCGCCACGGCTATTTCGTGCTCAAGCGCAAGTATCTCACCCCTACTTCGAAGTATTATCCTGAATCCGAGGAGGAGGAAGAGGAAATCTACAAGACCGAGGAGGAGGAACGCGCCGAAGCGGAGCGCATCGCCAAGGAAATGGCCGCGGCCCGTTACCACACAATCAAGGCCGGCGACAATCTCAGCCGTCTGGCAGTCAAGTACAACACCACGGTGAATGCCATCTGCAAGCTCAATGGCATCACACCTTCGACCACATTGAAAATAGGAAAAAAACTAAGAGTCAAGTAATATGAAAAAGAGCATTATCGCCCTCGTGGCCGTCCTGGCCGCCTCGGTGGCTTGCAATCGTCAGGCCCCTGAACTCTACACCATCGGAAATGGTTCCGGGATGGAAGTCAGCATTACCAACTATGGCGGACGCATAGTCTCGCTCGTGGTTCCGGACAGGGACGGCGTGCTTCGCGACGTGGTCCTGGGTTTCGATGACCTGAAGGACTACTATCCTTGCCGCAACAAGACCGATTTCGGAGCTTCGATAGGCCGCTATGCCAACCGCATCAAGGACGGCAGGTTCACCATCGACGGCAAGGAATACCAGCTCCCCCGCAACAACTTCGGGCATTGCCTGCACGGAGGCCGTAGGGGTTGGCAGTACCAGTTCTACAATGTCGTGGAGCAGAGTGCGGACAGAATCAAGCTCGAGCGCATCTCTCCGGACGGCGACCAGCATTTCCCGGGGAACGTGAAGGCTTACGTCACCTTCACGGTCACGGATTCCAATGCCCTCGACATCAGCTACGAGGCTGTCACGGATGCTCCTACCTTCATAAATATGACCAACCACGCCTATTTCAACCTCTCCGGTAATCCGGCGGAGCATTCGGTATGCGACGACTCCCTTTATGTGAACGCGTCGGCCTTCACTCCCGTCGATGCCACTTTCATGACCACCGGCGAGATACTCCCGGTCGAAGGTACTCCTATGGATTTCCGCAAGGCCAAGCTTATTGGACAGGATATCGATGCTGATTACGAGCAGCTGCACAACGGCCGTGGCTACGACCATAACTGGGTGCTGGATACCGCGGGGGATGAAAGCGTCCCCGCAGCCGAACTGTACTGCCCCGAGAGCGGCATAGTGCTGCAGGTCTTTACCGACGAACCCGGCATACAGATCTATTCCGGCAATTTCCTGGACGGCAAGGTCACCGGCAAGGGCGGTGTCCGCTACGGTTTCCGCCACGCCATCTGCCTCGAGACCCAGAAATTCCCGGATTCTCCCAACAAGCCCCAGTGGCCTTCGGCCCTGGTGAAGCCCGGGGAGACTTATACCAGCCACTGTATTTTTGCATTCGGAACCAGATAACCATATATGATGAAAAGACTTTTCTGCTTTCTGTCCTTGTTCCTGGCTGCGGCCTGCGGAAAGGGGCAGGAACCTGCCGGGAAGGTTGAGGATTCCATAGTCCTCTCCTCGGCTGAGAGCTATTCGATGGCGGCCAAGGGTGAAAGTGTCACCATTTCTTTCAGCTCTTCCGGCAATTGGACCTCTTCCGTTTCGGCGGATTGGATCAGCCTGACTCCCGCGTCAGGAGGGGCTGGACGCTGCGAGGCCATACTCCGCGCCAGCGCCAATCCTTCTTCCGAGGGGAGGCAGGCCACCCTGACCATTAGAACCGGATCCGCATCCGGGACCGTGAGCGTGTCGCAGGATGGCAGCATTCCCGACATATTCGAAGCGGACGTCCACGACCGCAAAGCCCCCTCGGGCGGCGAGAGTTTCTCCGTCGCGGTGAATACGAATATGGAGCTCAGCATAGAGGCTCCTTCCTGGGTGAGCGCCACGCGCAGCGCCGAGGGCTATGATTTCGTGGTTTCCTCCAACGAAACCAGCGGCTCGCGCACCGGCACGGTGACCATATCCACGCCCGTTTCCAGCAAGAAGGCATCTTTCGTCATAAAGCAGAAATCCGTCTATTCCCTTTACATCCTGGCCATAGGCAACAGCTTCTCCTGGGATGCGATGGAATACCTCTACCAGATACTCCGGGACCTGGGGTACAAGGATATCTTCCTGGGTAACCTATATATAGGGGGATGCACCCTGCAGACCCACGCCGGCAATCTTAACAACTATTCGAGTGCATACGAGTACCGCACGAACAACAGCGGCAGCTGGTCCAGCAAGAAAGACTTTGCCGCCAATGCCGCCCTGCGCGAGAGGGATTGGGATTTCGTGAGCATGCAGCAGGCCAGCGGATCTTCCGGAATGCCGGACACCTACGAGCCTTATCTATCTACCATAATCGAAAAGGTCAAGGCCTATTGCCCGGATGCCAGGCTGATGTGGCATATGACCTGGGCCTACCAGGGCAATTCCACGCACAGCGAGTTCTCCAAATATGGCAAGGACCAGATGACTATGTACAACGCTATAGTGAACTGTGTCAAGACCAAGGTGCTGGCTCACGACGAGGTGTCGTTCGTCATCCCTTGCGGCACGGCCGTGCAGAATATGCGCACCAGTTTCTATGGCGACAACCTCACCCGCGACGGATATCATATGTCCTACGATGTGGGCCGTCTGCTCACCGGTCTGATGTGGGCCAGGCAGATAACGGGCAAGAGCATAGCCGACGTTAGCTACAAGCCGTCTTCCTATACCTATACCGACAAGCTCATCTCTGCCATCAAAGAGGCGGTGGAGTCTGCCTACTCGACCCCTTATGCTGTCACGCAGTCATCTTACCCGGGTACTGGAGGAGGCGGTGGCAATACTCCCGAAGAGATAATGCGGAGTTACGGTTATGATCCGACCAATTATTCCGCCGTCACACTTCAGATAGCGCATAATGCCTACTGGAATTCCACCGAGAAATCTACGGTCATATCTGCCGCTACCGGTAGCACGGCCTCGAACCTGAACCAGTTCGCCGCTACGCAGATGTTCATCAAGTCCGAGATCCCCAACGGTTCGCTGATCGTGCTCAAGTCCGGCTTCCAGTATCGCCCCGAGGGGTGGGTCTCGCTTACTTCCAAGAACAACTCATCGTCCCGTCCCGGCAATACTACCACTCAGTTGGTCGAAGTGAACGATACCTGGTGGGCAAGCTGGAACTACAGGGCTTTCAACCTCGCCAAGCTCGGCAATCCCGGGCTTGACGCTGCAGGCCAGGCCGAACTCGACAACTGCTTCTACATCTTCACCCCCAAAAGAAACTAGCCCCGCCGCAGGGAAGAGGGACAGTATAAACGGACGAAAGGCCGGGACTTGCGTCTCGGCCTTTCTGCTCCCCCTGAAGTCGAATTGTTGAACTTATGGCGAGATTTCTGCCGGGTGGCAGAGTATATCCAAGGCAACCGCGAATGGCTGCTGCCTTTATTAGAGCAATAAAAACCGAGGGGGATAGAGTAGAGTGCCATTCGGCACAAGGTTTATGCACAACCTACATCAAGCACCTCTAATACTTGCGGTAGTGGCTTCGAACCTTGACGTTTTTGCCATTGCAAATTCGCGTGTGCGCCTTCACTTTGACAATCCGTTCAACCTCCACCCCAATGGAGATTTGAACAAGTTTGTTGTATGTTCTCCTTTTATTCATGTAGATTATTATTGGACTTGTAAGAACAACGCACCCCTTGTTTCAGTACCTCCCCCTCGGTTACGGTTCTGAGTAAAAAAACAGACATCCACTTAGAGGATAGATGTCTGTTCTGTTGCCCAATAATGTCATCTACATGACAATGCAAAGGTAATCATTTTTTTTCCACCGCCAAATTTCTTTTTTAAAATGTGATACCATAGTCCCCCTCAAATCTTTAAACATTTAATGCTCTTCCGTCCTCCCAGCAGTGCTAGCGTATGAAAGCTGTTCCGCGTATTTGTAGGACACCAAGCATAATAAGTGCCCCCTCTGAGTCATGAGTGTCTTTCGGAAGTTGACCAGAGATAAAAAATACTACTACACCTGTCACTTTTCCCCTGCTTCCAAACGGAGCCCCCAACCCTATTGCTCAGTTGGTCCTCGGCATCCTTGCTCAATTTAATTCGATGGAGCGTTCGTTGATCCGATCAAGAATGGAAAGCGGGTACAATCATTACCGTAGCCTTGGCGGCTAGGTTGGAAGAACGGTAGGTTAGCGGAATTAGAAGATTACGATGCCGAGGAAGTGGCAGACAATTCCAACCACGCCCAATACGATGGGGAGGACGGTGTAGGAAATGACATGAAGGAATGTGCCGAACTTGTCGCCGTAGGCTTCCTTCATCCTGTCGATTTTGCCAAGCCATTTGTTGTTCTTGAAGATTCTCAAGTATATGGTGAACAGACCATATACGATAAATAGGATACTGATAATGAGTTGTAGCATGGTGGGATTGATTTATTAGCAACTTTGCAATTCAAAGCGGACTTTGTCGAATCTGCGGGCGAGAAGATCCTCGCGGGAGATGACGAAATACAGAGCGCCGCCATCATAGAACATCAATTCGTTCTCATCGTCGGTCTCGACGGAATTGAACTGGAGGAGGAGCACGTCTTTCTGAAGGTCCGTCAGGATGCTATCCTGCGCCGGATCATCGTATCCGAGAAGACTTCCCTGCATTGTGGCAGGCAAATAACCAAGCCTCTGCATTGCGATTCCTTGCTCGTTCACAAACTTATAATTCATTTCAGGGTCTATCCGCACAAGATCCTCATAGCGGGGATAACTGTCCGAAACCTCTAAATGCAGGGGCGATTCTTTCAGCCGGTATCCTGCTTCCAGGCTATCCGGGAAATCGCAGCGGTGGAGCGGGCTGGCATCTTCATCAAAGTAGAGCACACGGACCGAATTCTCCGTTCCTTCCCAGTTCATCTCACTGAGCTCATAAAAGAAATACAGGTGTCCGGTTTTGGGCAGCAAAGATTTCGTGTCGTATTTCGACAGCTCGGCGCAGTCGAACTGAAGGAGAAGGGAAAGCGGCCTTCCGGCATCGTCCAGCGGCCATTCGAACCCATCCGGCACATCCGGGCACCCTCCATATTTTGATCCCCCGACAGGCAGATCCTTATCTTTGGAGAAGGGGATCTTCAGCTCTATGCAGTCCTTGCGCAGACGCTGCATTTCCTGCATTATAGTCTGAATCATCGATTCGTCCAGATTCTCATATTTATCCTGCTGACGTTTGATGAGTTTCCGGTACTCTTTCCAATATGTGAAGTACGAGTACATTTTATATCCCTCGATGGCAAGGAGGAGCAGCAGGTATTTGATGAAATGCGAAATCTTGCCGCTCACGCCGAAAACAATCGCTAGAAGGACGAGGATAACGGTGATGAGAGACAGGTTTCGTGGGTGAAGGATAACTCCCAGGAATTGCGGGAAGCTTTTCGCATTTCGTAATTCTTCGAGTATTATCCTGGTGGTCGACCCTTCGTCGGACGGCTTCTTGAACATGCGCCCGACCCACTTGCTGAACTTTCCTTTTTCGGACATGGGGGAAGATTATTTAAACTGTTTAGTCCAGGCAACTATTTTCCACTTGGGATCGTGTTCCATTATGTACTCGAAGGGCCTTGGATATGATTCATTATCAATGATTTCTTTCAAAAGCTTATCTACGGGTTTGGGGTCATAGACCTGCCAGATCATCTGGCATGTTCCGTCCCAGGTTTCACGTGCAAGGAATAACGCATTGGGATGTGCGGTGTCTCCTTTTATCTGTTCGGACAGGCTTTCGAGATAGTCGATTACCATTTTGGACTCGTCGGAAGTAGGCATGCCATTCTCCGCCAGTTCTTTGAGCTCCATTGTCAGAGTCAGTGTCCAGGCGAAGATATCTTTTGCTTTGAACTTTCTAAGAGCAGTGTTTACAACCGTGATGGCCGGCTTGCCGTCGATAGTGCTCTCCACGAGAGCATAGTAGTCTTTGGGTATTTCGACTTTCCTCTGTATGCTTTGGCCACATGCGAATAAGCTGGATAAAAGGCTCATAATCAATACAAGATACTTCATTCCCGATTGTTTGTTTCAAAGGTAAATAAAAAAGGTTAAAACACAAGTTCCACCACCCTCGTGGTCAAAACGGCGAGTCCAACCAAGCTGGCGGCTAACTATCTTTGTTGCAATGTTTTAAGCAAAAGCGTCCCCCTTCGAAACGAGGGGGAGCACTATAGACATCTCGTTGATTATCAGCCACTTGCCCGCCATGGCTCTGAAAAAGCTATCCTCCACCGCCATAAAAAAAGCCCGGCAACCTTGCGGCTGCCGGACTTGCTCCCCCTCGGGGACTTGAACCCAGGACCCCCTGATTAACAGTCAGGTGCTCTAACCAACTGAGCTAAGGAGGAATTTGTGGACTGCAAAGGTAGTACAAAAAGTTTAGAGTGCAAAAATTTTTTACATTTTTTTGATAGTCGTTTTTTGCGTATATTTGTAATCTTGTAAAGAGAAAGGTGTTATATGGACATATCCTTGCTGTCTAAGATGATAGGCCAGCTGCTGCTGGACCACGAGGAGGTCGGCCTTCCGGGGCTAGGGGCCTTTATGGCCGAAATGGTGCCCGCAAGTTTCTCCGATAAAGGATATACCATCAACCCTCCTTACAGGCGGGTGACTTTCATTCCCAGCCGTTCCGAGGACGATTCCCTGGTGTCTCTTTACAGCGAAAGCAACGGCATCGACTACGATCAGGCAAAAGCTATACTGCAGCATTTCCTGGAAGAGGCCAAGAAGGAACTTCTGGAAAAGAAACTCGTGGTTTTCCCGGGTCTCGGCCGCCTCCGCTCCACCCGTCAGAACAATTTCTTCTTCATAACCGACGAGGAACTGGACATCTTCCCGGACGGTTTCGGTTTGCCGGCGGTATCGCTCAAGAATCACATCGAGACCAAGGAGGAGGTGCAGTCGAAGGTCGAGGAACTGGTGAGCCTGGTGGAAGGCCCGGCACCGGCCGAGCTGGCCCCGGAGGAGGATGCAG
The DNA here is from genome assembly GCA_016287875.1 of Bacteroidales bacterium. GTDB lineage: Bacteria > Bacteroidota > Bacteroidia > Bacteroidales > UBA932 > Cryptobacteroides. The sequence goes on from JAEEXQ010000001.1 coordinate 82,079, forward strand.
CCCCGATAGAAATGCCCGAAACGCCTCTGGTCGAACCTGCAGAGCCTGAAACTGCTGCTGAGCCTGAAACTCCTGCAGAACCTGAAGCGCCGGCGCCTGTAAAGGTGAAGCGCGAACGGCATTTCCCCAAGTGGCTTAAAGTCACGCTGGTCACCATCCTTGTAATAGCCGCAGTAGCAGCCGTCGCCCTGGCCACCTTCGTGGTCCTGGCCCAGGCCGCCCCCGACTTCATAGACTCCATACTCTATACTCCAGAGGAACTCCGGATCATCAATTATCAGTAGCGCAATGGCCGAACTCCTCTATCCTGCAGAACCAGCACCCTTGATGGCGGTCAGATCCGCCAGGGGGAACGCCGAAATCTTGCCCATCATAGAACCATCCGGCCTGGTCATAGGCCGCAGCACCAGAAAGGTATGCCACGGCCGTCCCGACCTGCTGCATCCGGTGGTGCATCTGCATATCATCGACCCTTACGACAATCTCTACCTGCAGAAGCGCTCTATGACCAAGGACCTTCTTCCCGGTAGATGGGACACTGCTGTGGGCGGTCACGTAACCTACGGCGAGAGCCTAATCGAGGCCCTTTTCCGCGAGGCGGGGGAGGAACTGGGATTCGTGGATTTCAATCCCACCCTGCTGGAAAGCTATATATGGAACTCGCCCGTGGAATCCGAGATGGTGAACGTGTTCGCCACCGTGACGGACAGGGAGATAGAGCCCGACAACGATGAGGTGGACGAGGGCCGCTGGTGGACCGTGCGCGAAATAGAGGATGCCATGGGGAAGGAAATCTTCACTCCCCAGTTCGAACAGGAATACTACAGGATAAAGGATAGGCTCTATACCCTTTTATAGTATGGCCGACATTCATAAATTCATAAAGGATCAGCTTTCGGTCTGGCCTATGGCTGCGGCGAATTTCCGTTCGCTCAAGGCCGCCCGCTACCGTTACTTCAAGATAGGCGGACTCACCGTAAGCGTGCAGCTCAACCCCTGCCGCATAGCATCTTCCACCGCCGAGATAGACGAACGTTCCATCGCCGCGAGGCCCTGCTTCCTCTGCGCGGACAAGCGCCCCAAGGAGCAGTTCCACGTCAAATACGAGGGCAAGAAACACCGCAACTACAATGTGCAGGTGAATCCCTTCCCCATATTCCGCAACCACCTAGTGATAGTTCGCGACCAGCATATCCCCCAGACCATCTGGCATCATTTCCCGGATATGCTGCTCTTCACCAGGATGTACCAGGATTTCACGGTCTTCTACAATGGCCCTATGAGCGGAGCCTCCGCCCCCGACCATCTCCATTTCCAGGCCTGCCCAAGAGGAGTGCTGCCTCTGGAAGAAGCGGCCGACAAGGCGCTGGACAGCGCCACGGGTGAGCTGGAAAGGGTGCAGGATGCAAGCCTCTATAAGTTCGAAGGCTATGCCCGCGGGGTGTATATCCTAAAGGGAACCACCCAGAAATCCATGGCCAAGCTCTTCTACCGCCTGCTGGAGTGCTCTCCGCGCAGGGAAGGGGAGAGCGAGCCCCGTTTCAACCTGTATTCCTGGTATAAGAACGGAGAATTCCGCACCGCAGTCATACTGCGTTCGAACCTGCGCTCCCACCATTATTATGCGGAAGGGGATGAGCACCTGACCATGAGTCCGGGTGCGGCGGATATGGCCGGATTCTTCATCGCCCCCCGCGAGGAGGATTTCCTGAAACTGCGCCACGAGCAGCTTCTCAGTATGATAGACGAAGTCTCGGTGAGTGCGGAAGATGATGCCCTGGTGGTATGGAGGCTTACCCGCAAGCAGCCGAAGATAGATGTCGGCATAATGGCCGCCAAGGAAATCACCTTCGAGATAATATCCGACGGAGCCGGTCCCCAGCGCGTGAGCTGGGTGGACGGAAAGATAAACTACAACGGCTCCCTCTACGACGAACTGACCTTCGACGCGGTCACGCGCTCCACCCTCTTCAGCGAGCCCAGCTTCATACTCCACGACATTACCATCGGCATAGGATTCCATTGGGAGCAGAAGATAACCCGCCGTTTCGCAGGCCGGCTGCGCTTCATAGTCGAGGGGGACAAGATACGTGCGGTCAACCGCCTGGGCCTGGAGGACTACCTGCTGAGCGTGATATCCTCCGAGATGCACGCGGACGCTCCTCTGGAATTCCTGAAGGCGCACGCCATCATCTCCCGTTCCTGGGTGATGAGCAACCTGCGCAGCCACGAGCGCTTCGATGTGTGCGCAGACGATCATTGCCAGCGCTATCAGGGCCTGGACGGCGCCGTCGGCCAGAACGTGCGCGATGCCGTTGACCTCACCTGGGGCAGCGTCCTCACATACAAGGGAGAACTCTGCGATGCCCGTTATTCCAAGTGCTGCGGAGGCACTACCGAACTGTTCAGCACCTGCTGGGAAGACAAGGACTATCCCTACCTGCAGGCTGTGCCGGACGTTCCCGCACCGGGAGAAAAGCCATTCTGCGATACCGACGACGAGGAGATTCTCCGCAAGGTGCTTAACGATTACGACCTGAAGACCCGCGATTTCTTCCGCTGGACTGCCAAGCTGGAAGGCAATATCAAAGATCTGAAACCTCTGAAACGGGGTCCGTCAGGAAGGATATACGAACTGGAAATCGAGGACGACAAGGGCCGCAGGGTGATAGGCAAGGAACTTGTCATACGCAAGGCCCTGAGTTCGAACTGTCTTAAAAGTTCCGCCTTCGAAATCGAATGGAAAGGCGATGAATGCATACTCCACGGGCGTGGATGGGGCCATGGCGTAGGTCTCTGCCAGATAGGCGCTGCGGTAATGGCTTCGAAGGGATACGACTGCGCCAGGATACTCTCTCACTATTATCCCGGAACCGAAATCTCTGAACTGAAAGCGGATGGATAAAAGCAAAAGTCCGTGGCTCTGGGTCCCTACCCTCTACTTCGCCGAAGGGATTCCCTATTTCATCGTAAACGTTGTCTCCGTTACGATGTTCAAAAGGATGGGGATGAGCAATGCCGACCTTGCAATGTACACCAGCCTGCTGTATCTCCCCTGGGTGATCAAGCCCTTGTGGAGCCCTCTGGTGGACGTGCTGCGCACCAAGCGCTGGTGGGTGCTTGCGATGCAGGCTCTTATGACCGTCTGCTTCGCCGCCATAGCCCTCAGCCTCCCTTCGCGCACGGGCGCTCCCGTAGGCGCATTCGCCATTTCCCTGATAATATTCTATGTTACGGCAATGTTCTCCGCCACCCACGACATAGCCGCCGACGGTTATTATATGCTGGCCCTGGACGAACACAGGCAGAGCCTTTTCGTGGGTATCAGGAGCACTTTCTACCGCATAGCATCGGTATTCGGGCAGGGAGTGATAGTGGTCGTGGCGGGCCTGCTGGAAAGCCGCTATGCCGACATCCCCAAGGCCTGGACGCTCACCCTGCTGGGCAGTTCGGTCATTTTCCTAGCCATCACGGTATGGCACTACTTTATGCTCCCGCAGGAGAAGGCTTCCGGCCCTGCCATCCCGGGCGAAGCCGGGCAATCCCGCAGCATCCTCTCCGCTTTCGCGACATTCTTCCGCAAGCCCGGGATACTGCTGGCAATAGTATTCCTGCTCTTGTACCGTCTTCCCGAGGCTTTTTCCGTGAAGATGCTAACGCCCTTCCTGCTGGATCCCGTTTCCGAGGGAGGTCTTGGGCTGACGACTGCCCAGTCCGGACTGGTCTATGGTACGGTCGGGGTGATAGCGCTTACCATAGGCGGCATACTCGGAGGGATATGGAGTGCGAAGGTAGGCCTGCGCCGCGCCCTATGGCCTATGGCCCTTTCCCTCGCCCTGCCTTGCGCGGTGTATCTCTATCTTGCCGCAGTGCAGCCGTCGGATATTTTTACGGTTTATTTCTGCGTCGCCCTCGACCAATTCGGATACGGTTTCGGATTCACCGCATATATGCTTTATATGATATGGTTCTCGCAGGGAGAATACAGCACGTCCCACTATTCCATCTGCACGGCTTTTATGGCCCTGAGCATGATGGTTCCGGGTTTTTTCGCCGGGATGCTGCAGGAATCCCTGGGATATACCGGCTTCTTCATACTGGTCATGATCTGCTGTCTGGCAACGCTTTCGGTAACTGCTTTTTTGCCTTCGAAAATTGACTCTTCGTACGGGCGGAAATAAATTTGGTATGAATTATGCAACTTGTCAGGTAAAGTTTAGTTTGAACACTAAAATTGAACATTATGAATACTACATTTAAAATAGCGCTCGCAGCCGTAGCGGCAATGGCGCTCGCGATAACTCCCGTCAATGCACAGTCCCGCGGCGGCGGAAGCAGCAGGTCGTCCTCGACCAGTTCATCCAGGTCGTCGTCTTCCAGCTCGTCATCGGGCTCCAGTTCCAGGGCGGTCGGTGGTACCATCTCCCGCTCCAGCAGTTCCGGCTCCAGCAGCCGTTCCAGTTCCAGCGTCAGCCGTTCGAGCTCCAGCAGCAGCCGTTCCAGCAGCTCGGTGAGCCGTTCGAGCTCCAGCAGCAGCCGTTCCGGCAGTTCGGTGAGCCGTTCCAGCTCCAGCAGCAGCCGCTCCGGCAGTTCGGTGAGCCGTTCCAGCTCCAGCAGCAGCCGTTCCGGCAGCTCGGTGAGCCGTTCCAGCTCCGGCAGCAGCCGTTCCAGCAGTTCGGTGAGCCGTTCCAGCGCCGGCGGTGCCCGCAGTTCCGCGAGCAGCTCCGTGAGCCGCTCTTCCGCAACCGGCGGAGCACGCAACAGCGTCGCAAATGTCAATCCTACCAACAGCTACGGCCGTCAGACCGCAGCGGCACCCAATACCGTCCGCTTCGATGGCCACGGCAAGCGCATAGCGCCCATGCACCGTGAGCCCATACACTACGACCGTCCCGGTTTCTTCTACGGAGCACATCCTCACTACTATGGATACCGTGTGCACCATCTGCCTCACTACGACCGCTACCGTTATTGGGGAAGAGACTACTACTTCTACAATGGTATCTACTACCGTTACTGGAACCACTACTATCACATCTGCCGTCCTCCTTACGGAATCCTGTTCGACAGGGCCCTGTATGCACTGGAGCTCGATGTACTTAGGTTCGCATACTATAACAACGTATACCGCACCTATAATATAGTCAACAGCAACTATACTACCATCAACGAGCAGAACGAGATAATAGCCCAGAACAACGCTACGATCGCGGCCCAGAATGCCGCTATCGCCCAGAACAACGCCACGATGGCAGCCCAGCAGGCAGGTCAGGCCTCTTCAGCCTCGATGGATGTTAACACCCTCAGGGCCTACGCATCCTACCAGCTCGCCACCAAGCTCGGTCTCGTGCAGAGCTTCGCAGCCAGCGGACAGGAGTACTACTACGACGACGGCGTGTTCTTCATAACGGGCACCAACGGCCAGTACAAGGTCATCGTCCCTCCTGCAGGCGCCCTTATCAAGGCCCTCCCCGAGGACTATGAGACAGTACAGCTCTCCGATGGCAACGAGTACTACAAAGTCGACGATACCATCTATCGTATGACGGTAGTCGACGGAGTACCTTACTTCGAGGTTCTCGGCCAGATGCAGAACGCATAGCCAGACGGCTACATTATAGAAAAACCACTCGTCCGCGAGTGGTTTTTTATTGTCTATATAAGGGAGAAGGTCCTCAGCAGCGCGGCTTTGTCGCCGGATGAAAGCAGCTCGGTCTGCGGATGCTTGTCTTCTTTGGGAATGCCTGCCTGCTCCATTACCTGTATGAGCCTGGTGGCTACGGCAGGTGCCGGGTCTATGAATTGCACTTCCGGCCGGCCAAGCTCGGCTGCTACTTTGCGGAGAGTATCCAGCAGGAAGGGATAGTGGGTGCAGCCCAGCACTATGCGGTCGGCTCCGGCATCCAGCAGGGGCTCCAGGCTTTCCGTGACCACGGCTTCGGCTTCTGGGCCGGTCAGCAGGCCCTTTTCCACCAGTTCCACGAAACCTTTCCCGACCTGTTCCACTATGGTCACCTGATCCTCGAAACGCCCCTTGGTATTAAGGTATTTGCTGCCTTTCAGGGTCCCCGCGGTCGCGAGAACGCCAATGACCTTGCTCTCGGTGCCCAGGGCGGCGGGTTTGACGGCCGGTTCCATCCCTATGAAGGGTATGGAATATTTCCCGCGGAGATACTCTACGCCGGCGGCGGTAGCGGTGTTGCAGGCCAGCACCATAGCGTCGGCCCCGCGAGAAAGGAATAGGGTGGTTATTTCATCGAGGCGCGCCCGTATGTATTCGGGGGTCTTTTCTCCGTAGGGGCAGTGGGCGTTGTCGGAATAATAGATGAAATGCTCGCCGGGCAGCAGCTTGCGTATCTCCCGGAATACCGAGAGACCGCCAACGCCTGAATCCATTATACCTATCGTCGCCATTGTTATGCTAAGATACGAATAAAACTCTAATGTAATTCCCTGAAATATCGGAAAGGCGCCAGGGACCGGTATTTGACGGCCTTGACAAGGGTGAAGGGGATGATGTAGGCCCAGGCGCGCCAGCGGGCTACGTTGGGATTGTGGAGGCGTACCAGCGAGCCCATATAGTAGTTGCGGTAGATGAGCTTGTCCTTATCCTCCTTGCGCTGCGCCCTGTCGTGTATGGCCCTGGCCTGAGGGACTATGCCGGTGTAGAATCCTTCGTGCAGCATCCTGTGGCACAGGTTGTCGTCCTGCCCGTAGATGGGGAAGATGTCCGAGAACAGTCCTGTACGGCGGAGGGCGTCGCAGCGTACCATCCAATGGGCGGCCATTACCCGGGGAACCCGGCGTATGTCACCGTCCTTGAAAGATTTGAGGTAGAGCTTGGAAAACTGGTAATCCATCGCCATCCCGTCCCCGCGGAGCTGCATAGGGGAGAGTATTCCGTACTCGGGATGGGCCTCGGATGCTTCCGTCAGCTTTTCCAGTGTGTCGGGCATCAGCCAGGCATCCTGGTTGAGCAGATAGACGAAGTCGTAGCCATTGTCGAGGGCGTACTGCATCCCCAGGTTGTTGGCGGCAGAGAAGCCCGTGTTCTCCGTATTGCGTACCAGACGGGCCTCAGGAAAATGCGAGGCGACCCAGTCGGCACTGCCGTCGGAGGAGGCGTTGTCTACCACGAAGATATCCGCCCCGGAAATGCTTCCGAGGCATTTTTCGAGCCATTTGAGCCCGTTGTATGCGACTATCACCACCAGTATCTTCATCGCGGGACCTCCTTGTAAAGCTCTGTGAATATCTGCTTGGTGCTCTTGCGGGTGAAGATGCTGCCCATCACATTGCGGGCGCTGCGGTACATTATGGAGGCGTGGCTGCGTGGATCGCTCCTTCGCGCAGGCAGCCATCTGAGTGCGCGCAGAGCTTCCACGCACCAGATGAAAGCTCCCATAAGGGCATATACGAGGGGCCTGCCGCCGGAATAGAATATCAGCGAGCCGCGTACCCTGGTTGGCTTGATTGCGGTCTCCATCGGCCCGGCGGTAGCTCCGGCCAGGTGGGTTATGCTTACGTCGGCATCCGTCCAGACCTCCTTGCCCATATCGTTCAGAAGCTGCCCGAGGGCTATGTCTTCGGGGGTGAAGGTGTAGGTCTCGTCGAACCATCCGGCCTCCCTGAATACATCCGTCCGTATCAGGAAACAGGCTCCGTTCAAGGTCCAGCTGCGGAAGAGCCCCGGCTTGCAGCTCCATTTCCCGGGTTTGGATTCGTCCACCAGATGGAGGTAGTGCCTCAGATACCTGCACGGGGTCCAGGGGGCGCGGCCGCAGGTCTGTATGCTGCCGTCTTTCAGTACTATCTTGGGGGATATGGCCGCAACCTTTTCCGGGAGTTTGCCGAAGTCCTCCAGAAGACGGTCGATTACCGGCATATTCATCAGGGTGTCATCGTTTACCACGAAGCAGAAGCGCCCGGAAGCCTCCCGGAGGGCGATGTTGTTGTTCTCTGCGAAACCTGAGAGCTCCCGGTTTTCGAAGATGCGCACTTCCGGCCAGTCCCGTATCAATGCCGCCAGGTTCCCTTCGCTGAACCTATAGGCGGTAAGCAGTATCTCATAGCTGCACGAGGTATGCTCCCGTATGCTTTCCAGGCACGGATAAAGCAGGTCCGGCCGGTTCATCGAAACTATGATTATGGAGACATCGGCTTGCATCGTGATTGTAAAGATACATAATTTTATTAAATTTGTATGATGATTACTTCTGAACAGATCAAGGACCTCCGGCAGCGTATGGCGGCACTCGAAAAGTCGCTGGACATAGCCGGGAAACGCGAGGATGTCGCAGCCAGGGAGGCTCAAAGCCAGGCGCCCGGTTTTTGGGATGATCCCAAAGCCGCGGAAGCCTTTATGAAGGGAGTCAGCAGTGTGAAATCGTGGCTCACGTCCTACGACGCGATAGTGTCGGCGGCCGATGATCTGGACGTCCTGATGGAACTGGACCCGGAAGGCCCCGATACGGATGCGGCCTATGCGGATGCTCTCAAGAAACTGGAAGACCTCGAATTCAAGAATATGCTCGGCGAGGAAGGCGACAATCTGGGCGCCGTCCTCACCATCAATTCCGGAGCCGGCGGCACCGAATCCAACGATTGGTCCGCCATGCTTATGCGTATGTATATGCGATGGGGCGAGCGGAACGGCTACAAGATGACCGTCACCGAACTCATAGAAGGGGACGAGGCCGGCATCAAGAGCGCCACCATACAGTTCGAGGGTGACTATGCATACGGGTACCTGAAGGCCGAGAGCGGAGTGCACAGGCTGGTGCGCATCTCTCCCTTCAATGCCCAGGGCAAGAGGCAGACGACCTTCTCTTCCGTATTCATCTACCCTCTGGTGGATGATACCATCAACATCGAAATCAACCCTTCCGACATAGAATGGGATACCTTCCGCTCCGGCGGCCACGGCGGGCAGAACGTGAATAAGGTGGAAACCGGTGTGCGAGTGCGCCACATCCCTACGGGAATAATGGTCGAGAACACTGAGACCCGTTCCCAGCAGGATAACCGCCAGAATGCCCTTCGCATCCTTAAATCCCGCCTCTATGACATCGAGCTCAAGAAGCGCCAGGAGAAACAGGCGGAGCTGGAAGGGCAGAAGAAAAAGATAGAATGGGGCTCGCAGATACGCTCTTACGTGCTGCATCCCTACCGCATGGTCAAGGACCTGCGCACCGGATACGAGACCGCCGATACCCAAGGCGTGCTCGACGGCGATCTCAACGAATTCATGAAAACCTGGTTAATGCAAAAATAATAATGGAATTCAAGTACGCACCTATGTTCCAGCTTGGGGAGGATAAGACGGAATACTACCGCATCCCCGGTTCGGAGAAATATGTGTCCACTTCGCAGTTCGAGGGACACACAATGCTCAAAGTCGCCCCCGAGGCCCTTACCCTCGTGGCCCAGCAGAGTTTTCACGACTGCGAATTCATGCTGCGCCGCGCCCATAACGAGCAGGTGGCCGCCATACTGGACGACCCCGAGGCGAGCGAGAACGACAAATATGTGGCCCTGCAGTTCCTCCGCAACGCCGAGTGCGCCGTAAAGGGAGTGCTGCCTTTCTGCCAGGACACCGGTACCGCCATCATCCACGGCGAGAAGGGTCAGCAGGTCTGGACCGGTTTCGAAGATGAGGAGGCTCTGAGCCGCGGTGTGTTCAATACCTACACCCAGGAGAATCTGCGCTACAGCCAGAACGCCCCGCTGAATATGTACGACGAGGTCAACACCCGCTGCAATCTGCCTGCCCAGATCGATCTGGAGGCGGTCGAAGGGGAGGAATACCGCTTCGTAATGGTAGCGAAGGGCGGCGGCAGCGCCAACAAGACCTACTTCTACCCTATGACCAAGGCCACCATCCAGAACGAAGGCACCCTGCTTCCTTTCCTGGTGGAGAAGATGAAGACCCTGGGCACGGCTGCCTGCCCTCCTTACCACATCGCCTTCGTCATCGGCGGCACTTCCGCAGAGAAGAACTTGCTGACGGTGAAACTTGCCAGTATC
>JAEEXQ010000081.1 GCA_016287875.1 Bacteroidales bacterium
CACGGCGGGCGGTCTACCGCGGCACCGCCGCCGCTCGGTGGCAGGAGCGGCGGCTATAATCAGGCCGGCTGCGGGGAGCAACATCCCTGAAGGGCTCTCCTCGCCGGCCTGTTATTGCCCGCTGCCCAGGGCGGGGCCGGTGATAGATCGAGTTCAAAGATCCGTCTTGGACGCCACGCCCCCACCCGGCCACCCCTGCGCGACGAAAGCGCAGCGCTGGCCGTGGCGTGAAGGGCCGCCGTGGAGAATTGTGGTGGTCATGGTGTGGAGGGTAGCCGTGGAGTGATTATGGCTGGGAAGTTGCGTGATGGCCGTGCTGGGTAAGTTGTTGTGGTACTGGGAGTTACGCAAAGAAGGCTGCTTGATTTCGAGCAGCCTTCTTTGCGTAATGTGGTGATACATAATATGTTCCGTAGCACGGCCGGGATAGCGCTTGGCGTGTTGGGGCACCTCCGCCCTTGGCCTGCCATCAAAGCCCCGTCGGTGCACCACCTCGCGCCCGCGCCGCAGCGCGCATCCGTCTCAGCGCGCGAAGGCACCCGCGAAGGCACCCGCGCTCGCACCACCTCTCGCCTCTCGCCCCCGCACTCGCACCCCCTCGCTACACGGCGACGGGGGCTTTGATGGCGGGCCAGGGGTCGTAGTCGACCAGGGTGAAGTCCTCGTACTTGAAGTCGAAGACGCTTTTGACATCGGGGTTCAGGAGCATCTTCGGGAGGGGCCTGGGCTCGCGGGAAAGCTGCTCGGCCACCTGGTCGAAGTGGTTCAGGTAGATGTGCGTATCTCCCGTGGTGTGGATGAATTCGCCGGGCTTCAGCCCGCAGGTCTGGGCTATCATCATCGTCAGCAAGGCGTACGAAGCGATATTGAAGGGCACTCCGAGGAAGGTGTCCGCGCTGCGCTGATAGAGCTGGCAGCTAAGTTTGCCGTCGGCCACGTAGAACTGGAAGAGGCAGTGGCAGGGCGGCAGGGCCATCTTGTCCACCTCGCCCGGATTCCAGGCGCAAACCAGCATACGGCGAGAATCGGGATTCCTCTTGATGGTATCCACGACCTGCGCAAGCTGGTCGATGCTGCGCCCGTCGGGGGCGGGGAAGCTGCGCCACTGATGCCCGTACACGGGACCCAGGTCGCCATTCTCGTCGGCCCATTCGTCCCAGATGGACACGCCGTGGTCCTTCAGGTATTTGATGTTGGTATCGCCTGCTATGAACCACAGCAATTCATAGATTATAGATTTCAGATGAACTTTCTTGGTGGTCAGCAGGGGGAAGCCCTCGGAAAGGTCGAAGCGCATCTGGTATCCGAATACGCTCTGGGTTCCCACGCCCGTACGGTCGTGCTTGATCACACCGTTCTCGCGGATGTGCCGCAGTAAGTCAAGATACTGTTTCATAATGTTCCAAAAGCCCAGATTATCGCCTGCTCATAAACCTCCCCCGGCTTCAGCAAGGTAGAAGGATAATCTGCCTGGTTAGGGCAGTCGGGGAAGTGCTGGCATTCGATGGCCACGGCGTCGTAGTCGTGGTAGATGTGCCCGTTCTTGCCCTCGGGGCAGCCGGACAGCCAGTTGCCGGTGTACACCTGCACGCCGGGCTGGGTGGTATAGACCTTCAGCACGCGCCCGCTGGCGGGGGATGAAAGCTCCGCGCATTCGGCCAGCTGGCCGTCGATGCGCCCGTCAATCACCCAGCAGGCGTCGTAGCCCTTGCCGTAGTTAAGCGCAGGGAAATCCACCCGCAGGTCGCGCCCGATTTCCTTCGCAGTCACGAAATCCATGGGCGTACCGGCCACGGGCTCGCTCTCTCCCAGAGGGATGAGGGTGTCGTCGGTGGGGAGATATTCGGATGCGTTCAGGCGCAGCACGTGCTTCTCGATGCTGCCGGAACCCTCTCCGTCCAGATTGAAATATACGTGGTTCGTAAGGTTCACCACCGTGGCGGCATCAGAAACCGCCGCAAAGGTCAGCTCCAGCTCGTTCTGCTCGGTCCAGATGTAGCGGGCGGTCACCTTGAGATTGCCGGGATAACCCATCTCCCCATCCTTCGAGAAATACAGGAACTCCACCGCATCACCGTCGATGCGGGAGTCCCAGACCTGGTTCTGGAAGCCCTCGGGCCCGCCGTGCAGATGGTTGGGGCCGTTGTTGATGGGAAGCTGGTACACTTTCCCGTCTATTTCCAGATGGCCTTTGGCGATGCGGTTCGCATAGCGCCCGGGCACCTTGCCGCAGCAAGGGCCGTCGCCCACGTAGCTCTCCGGCACGGGATAGCCTATGACCACATCCCCCAGCTTGCCGTCCTTGTCCGGCACCTGGATTTCCACTATGGCCGCGCCTATGCTGGCGAGCACCACATACGCCCCGGAAGCGTTCACCATCTTATACTTGTAAACCTCCTTTCCCTGGGCTTTGCCCCAAAGAGTCTTGCTGATAGCTGTCATAATAGAAAAGATTTCTTCAAAGATAGCAAATTAAAACTTATCTTTGTGAAACAAACAGTGTGTTATGCTTAAATGTCTCATCGTCGCAATAGCCGACAATTACGGAATCGGTGTCAAGGGAGATCTCCCCTGGCATATCTCCGAAGACCTCCAGTACTTTAAGTCCGTCACCAGGGGATATCCCGTCATAATGGGGCGCACGACCTATTTCTCCCTACCTTTCCGCCCGCTGAAAGGCCGCAAGAACATTGTGCTGAACCTGGGCGGCGACCCTATCCCCGAGGCCACCTGCGTCTATTCCTTCGAAGAGGCCTACAAGGAGGCCGAAGAAACCGGCAAGGACAAGTGCTTCATAATGGGCGGAGCTTCCGTGTACCGCGCGGCAATGCCTCAGATGGACCGTCTCTACATCACCCACGTGCACACCGAGGTGAAGGATGCCGACGCTTTCTTCCCCGTCATCGACCCGGAAATCTGGAAGCGCGTAAGCACCTCCGAGACGCATACCGACCCTGAGACCGGCTACGAATTCGAGTTCGTCATCTACGAAAAACGCTAAGTGGCGAGGGGCAGATTCAACAGCAAGTTCGCTGCCGTGATGGCGATGGCCGGCTCCGCCGTGGGGCTGGGCAATATCTGGCGTTTCCCCTATATGGTGGGAGAGCACGGGGGAGCCGCGTTCATAATAGTGTACATCGCCTGCTGCCTGCTGGTCAGCCTCCCCATCTTCTTCGCAGAATCCATCATCGGCAAAAGCACCCGGACGGATACCTTCGGCGCCCTGGAAACCCTGGCCCCGAAAGGCCGCCACGTGGGCTACATCGCCATCCTGGCATCCTTCATAATACTATCCTTCTACAGCGTAGTGGGCGGATGGAGTTTCAACTACCTGATCCGTTCGCTGGGCGCATCCTTCGACGGCCTGGGGATATCCGAGGCCAAGGAAGTCTTCGCGAGCGTGGGCTCATCCCCCGTCGAAAGCGTCAGCTGTATGCTGGTGTTCCTCGGGCTTACCGCGATGATAGTCGTGGCGGGGGTAGATAAGGGGATAGGGCGCTTCTCCAAGATTTCCATCCCCGTGCTGTTCGTCATGGTGGTGATTATCGCGGGCGTGTCCCTGAGCCTCCCCGGGGCGGAAAAGGGCGTCGAATATCTGGTACGGCCGGACTTCGGCAAACTCGACGGCCCTGCCATCGCCGCCGCCCTGGGCCAATCCTTCTTCAGCCTTTCGCTGGGCGTCGGCTGCATACTGACCTACTCCTCTTATATGAAAGAGGAAGACAGCGTGCTGCAGGCTGGCGGATGGACTGCCCTGTTCGATACCCTCTTCGCCATAATCGCCGGCTTCGCGATAATGCCTGCGGTGTTCGCGGCCGGCATAGAGCCCGCCGCCGGCCCCTCGCTGGTGTTCGAGACCCTGCCCGTCATCTTCTCCCGCATGGGAGTGGTGCTGCCGATAATCTTCTTCCTGGCCATTCTCATCGCCGCCCTCAGCTCCTCGATTTCCATGCTGGAAGTGGTGGTAGCCTGGATGGTGGACAGGAAGGGCATAGCCCGCAAGTATGCGGTGCTGATAGTTTTCGCCGCGGCGGCCGTGCTGGGAGGCATCTGCGCCACCATCCCCAGCGTCTTCGGCGCCTGCGACTTTATCTCCTCCAACGTGCTGATGATGATAGGCGCCCTGGGATTCGCGCTGATAGTGGGCTGGAAGATGCCCAGGGAGGAGGTTCTCTCCCTAGTCCGCAGCCCCTTCATCTACCGGCTCATCCGCTACGTCACCCCCATAATGATTATAGCGATCGCAGTCACGAATCTGCTGTAATTTTGCTATATTTGCCTTCTATGGCAAAAACCAAGGAAGACACCCCTTTGCTCAAGCAGTATTTCAGCATCAAGGCGCAGAACCCTGAGGCCGTGCTCTTGTTCCGCGTGGGTGATTTCTACGAATCATACAGCGACGACGCACTCATCACCAGCAAGGTGCTGGGGATAGTGCTCACCCGCAAATCCAACGGCGAGAAGGGCGACACCCCTATGGCGGGCATCCCCCATCACGCCCTGGCCCAATATCTTCCCAAACTGGTGCGCGCCGGCTACAAGGTTGCCATCTGCGACCAGCTGGAGGACCCTAAGCTGGCCCAGGCCAAACTGGTGAAGCGCGGGGTCACCGAGATACTCACCCCGGGAATAGCCTTCGGCGAGGGGATGCTGGAGCAGAAGGAGCATAACTGGCTCTGCGGCCTCACCTTCGAAGGGGACCAGGTAGGCGCCGCCTTCCTGGACGCATCTACCGGAACCTTCCGCACCGCCCAGGGCTCCATCGACTACATAGGCACCCTGCTCGCATCCTTCTCCCCCAAGGAGCTGGTGGTGCAGCACGACTGCCTGAAGGGCGTGCGCGAGCGCTTCGGGGACTACTACATCACCCCCCTCGAGGAATGGGCCTTCGTGTATGATTCCGCCGCGGAGAAGCTGCGCGCCCAGCTTCGCACGGAGAGCCTGAAAGGTTTCGGGGTGGAATCCCAGCCCCTTGCCATCTGCTCTGCCGGAGCGCTTATCTACTATCTGGGCCAGACCCACCACGAAGGCTTGCGGAACATCTGCGGCATCTCCCGCATCGACGAGGGAAAGTTCGTATGGATGGACCGCTTCACCATACGCAACCTCGAGATCTTCCAGAGCAACGCCGGCCGCGAGGGCACCAGCCTGACCGACGTGCTGGACCGCTGCTCTTCCCCTATGGGCGCCCGGCTCCTGCGCAGCTGGCTGTCAATGCCCATAATGGACCGCGCCGCGCTGAACGCCCGCTACGACTGCGTGCAGTTCTTCTATGACAACGAAGGCCCGCTGGACGAGATCCGCCGTCTGATCAGCGACGTGGGCGACCTGGAGCGCATACTTTCCCGCGCGGCCACCGGCAAGCTCCTGCCCCGCGAAATGATGCAGCTGCGCCGTTCCCTGCGGCAGATGAATCCGGTCAAGGAACTCTGCTCCGGCACCGGCATAGAGGCTCTGGACAGGCTGATGAAGGGGATGAAGAACTGCGACCGCCTGCTCGCCCGCATCGAGGCCACAATGGCCGAGGATCCCGCCGCGGGCATAGGCAAGGGCCCTGTCATCGCCCCCGGAGTGGACAAGACCCTGGACGAGCTGCGCGACATCTCCTCCGGCGGCAAGGACTACCTGCTGCAGATGCAGGCCCGCGAGGTCGAGCGCACGGGGATATCCTCCCTCAAAGTAGGCTACAACAACGTATTCGGCTACTACCTCGAGGTGCGCAACACCTTCAAGGACCAGGTGCCTCCCGAGTGGGTGCGCAAGCAGACCCTGGTGGGCGCAGAGCGCTACATTACCGAGGAGCTCAAGGAGTACGAACAGAAGATACTCAGTGCCGAGGGCACCATCTACGAAATCGAAAGCCGCATCTATGCCGGCCTGATAGCCGAGGTGCAGAAGAGCATACGCGACATCAAGGCCAACTGCGACATTATCTCCCAGCTCGACGTGCTGGCCGGTTTCGCCTTGCAGGCCATCGAGCACCGCTACTGCCGGCCCGTGGTGGACGACGGCACCGTGCTGGACATAAAGGCCGGCCGCCATCCCGTAATCGAGACCCTGATGGCTCCGGGAGAGGAATATGTGCCGAACGACGTGCACCTGGATTCCTCCGACACCCAGATAATGATACTTACCGGTCCGAACATGGCGGGTAAGTCGGCCCTGCTGCGCCAGACGGCGCTGATAGTGCTGATGGCCCAGGTGGGCTCCTTCGTGCCCGCCGACAGCGCCCGTTTCGGATATTTCGACAAGATATTCACCCGCGTCGGCGCCACCGACAACATCTCCCGCGGCGAATCCACCTTCATGGTGGAGATGCTGGAGACGGCGATGATAATGCACAATCTCTCCGCCCGTTCGCTGGTGCTGCTCGACGAGATCGGGCGCGGCACCTCCACCTACGACGGAATGAGCATCGCCCGCGCCCTGGTGGAGTACATACATAAGAACGGCCGCGGGGCCAAGACCCTTTTCGCCACCCACTACCACGAGCTGAACGACCTGGAGGAGATCTACCCCCGCGTGAAGAACTACCACATCGCGGTCAAGGAGGTGGGGAAGGATGTCATCTTCCTGCGCAAGCTCACCGAGGGCGGAGTCTCGCATAGCTTCGGTATCCACGTGGCCCGCCTGGCCGGCACGCCCCGCGAA
>JAEEXQ010000082.1 GCA_016287875.1 Bacteroidales bacterium
ACTTCGATCCCGAGACCGGCGAAAGCTACGTCCCCTACTGCGTCGAGACCTCCATCGGAGTTGACCGTATGTTCCTCACCGTGCTCAGCCACTCCTACAAGCAGGAGCAGCTCGAGAACGGCGAAAGCCGCGTAGTGCTCAGCATCCCCGCACCCCTTGCACCCGTCAAGGCTGCAGTCCTTCCTCTCGTAAAGAAGGATGGCCTGCCGGAGGTTGCCCAGAAGATAATGGACGAGCTCAAATACGACTTCAACTGCCAGTATGAGGAGAAAGACAGCATAGGCAAGCGTTATCGCCGCCAGGATGCCATCGGAACTCCTTTCTGCATCACCGTCGACCATCAGACCCTCGAAGACGGCTGCGTGACCGTGCGCGACCGCGACACGATGAGCCAGGAGCGCGTGAAGATCGAAGACCTCCACGCAATGATCGACAAGAAGGTGTCGCTGAGTAACCTGCTGCGCAAACTGTAATGACAAGATTCGCGGACATAGGAAAGAAGGAGGCCCTCAGACAACTGTATGAGGGCTCTCCGTTTAAGCAGACGGAGCCCACGGCGCACAGGGTACTCCTGGAAGGCGTGGACTTCAATCTCGTTTACTTCCCCCTCAAACACCTCGGCTACAAGGCCGTAACCGCCGTAACGGGGGAACTCTACGCCCAACTCCGCCATCCCTCCAGCCTGAGCGTCGTGCTCGGCGTCAGCGCCAAGCTCGACTATCCCCAGATACAAGAAGTCTGGGCCGGCATCACGACCGCCGCCAAAGAGCACGGCTACAAGGACGTATCCCTCGACCTCAAGCCCTCCCCGAACGGGCTCTGCATCAGCGTATCCGCCGAAGGCACCCGCCTCAAGCTCACCGAAGTCCGCCGTCCCAAGGCCAAGACCAAGGACCTGCTCGTGGTTACCGGCCGCCTCGGCGCCGCCTACCTGGGAATGCAGGTAATGGAGCGCGAACTCGCCCGCTTCGACAAGGGAGAATCCGACCGCAAGGAACTCGAACAATACAAGATGCAGGTCGCGGCCTACCTCAAACCCGAGCTCGACCCCGGCATAGTAAGCCGCCTGGAAGAGACCGAAATCATCCCCTCCGAGGGATGCCTCATCTCCGACGGGCTCGCCGACGCGGTGAAGAAGATTGCCGCCAAAACCGGCCTCGGAGCCAAGGTCTATGCCGACCGCGTACCCTTTGAAGGAAATTCCTTCGAATTAGGGAGAAAACTGGACCTGGACCCTGTCTCCGCCGCAATGAATGGTGGGGAGGACTTTCAGATTCTCTACGTTGTTCCCCTCCTCTCGATGGAGAAGTTCCGCCGCGAATTCCAGTCCTTCGACATCATCGGACACCTCGCCCTTCCCGAAGCCGGCACGGTGCTCGTGACCCCGGAAGGAGTCGAACTCCCGCTCCGTGCGCAAGGCTGGGCCGAAGAAGAAACACAAAACGACTAACCCTATAACGAAATGAAAAAGATCTTCACCACCATCTTGGCCCTGATGCTCGTCGCATCCGCAGCCAATGCCCAGAGCGGACTGCTCGGCAAGATATTCGGCGGAAACTCCGAGAACAAGAGCGCTGCCGGCAACCTCCTCGAATCCGTACTCGGAACCGTAATCTCCCAGAACGTAAACGTCAGCCTTCCCGGCACCTGGACCTACGCAGGAGTGGCCTCTGCCGTCGAGACTGAGAATACCCTCACCACCCTCGCCGCCTCCACCTACAAGGAGAACCTCGAAAACAAGCTCGACGGCTATCTCAAGAAGGTGGGCATAGTCCCCGGCGTTGCCAACATCGTCTTCAACAACGACAACAGCTTCGCCATCACCTCCGGAGCCAAGACAATCGCCTCCGGCACCTACAGCTACGACAACAAGGTGCTGGTGATGAAGTTCGGAAAACTCTACAACTACCTTACTATGCAGGGTACCGTCACTGCCTCCACCAGCGGCGCCCAGGTGCTCTTCGAAGCCGGCAAATTCCTCGAATTCGCCAAGAAGGCCGTCAAGGTTGTCGGAGCCAAATCCAGCAACTCCACCGTCAACACCATCGCCGGCCTCACCGAAAAGGTCTCCGGCCTCAAGCTCGGTTTCGACCTGAAGAAGTAGTCTTCACTTATGGCAAGTTTCGTCCCCCTGCACGTACATACCGAATATTCCATACTTGATGGCATGTCCAACATCAAGAAGCTCTTCGCACGCGCGGACGAGCTCAAGATGCCCGGCCTGGCCATCACCGACCACGGCAACATGTACGGAGTCAAGGAGTTCTTCGACACCAGCCAGAAGTACCCCGACATCAAGCCCATCCTGGGCTGCGAGGCATACGTCACCTGCCACTACGACCACCACCTCAAGGACAACGACCACCGCAAATACTACCACCTCATCCTTCTGGCCAAGAACTACACCGGCTACAAGAACCTGATGAAGATAGTATCGATCGGCCACACCGAGGGAATGTACTACGACAAACCCCGCGTCAGCCACGAGGTGCTGGAGAAATATCACGAAGGGCTCATCTGCTCCTCCGCCTGCATTGCCGGCGAAATCCCCCGCGGAATACTTGCGGGAGATATGGACGCGGTAGATAAGGCCATCGAATGGCACAAGGGCGTCTTCGGCGAGGACTACTATCTGGAGGTAATGCTCCACAAGACCGAAGTCCCCGGCCTCTCCCTGGACCTCTACCACAACCAGATGAAGGTCAACGAGGCCATCTTCGAACTCGGCAAGAAGCACGGAGTCAAAGTGGTCGCCACGAACGACACCCACTTCATCCGCAAGGACGACGGCCCCGCGCACGACCGCCTCATCTGCCTCACCACCAACTCCCTCGTCAGCGACCCCAAGCGCCTCCGCTACACCCAGCAGGAGTACCTCAAGAGCGAAGACGAGATGCTCGCCCTCTTCCCCGAGCACCCCGAAGCCATCTTCAACACCCGCGAGGTAATGGAGAAGGTAGAGCGCTACGACATCAACAGCCCCCACATCCTCCCGAAATTCAGCATCGATCCAGCCTTCCTTGCGGACATCGACAAGTATCTGGATGAATACAAAGAGGTCATCGACCGCGGCCGCAACGACGAAAAAGGGAATTACCGCGGGGATGAATTCTGCCGCTCCGTCGCCTTCCTCTGCCATCTGACCTGGGAAGGAGCCCGCGAACGCTACGGTGCCGCCCTCGACACCGACCAGGCCCTGCGCGACCGCATCGACTTCGAGCTCAAGACTATATCCTACATGGGATTCCCGGACTACTTCCTCATAGTCCAGGACTTCATCAACTGGGCCAAGAACAACGGAATCTCGGTAGGCCCCGGGCGAGGCAGCGCCGCCGGAAGCGTGGTATCCTACTGCCTCCGCATCACCAACCTCGACCCGGTGAAGTACGACCTCCTCTTCGAGCGTTTCCTCAATCCCGAGCGAATCTCGATGCCGGATATCGACGTGGACTTCGACGATGAAGGCCGTTACCGCGTGATCCAGTACGTCCAGGACCTCTACGGTGCCGACCACATCTCCCACGTCATCACCTTCGGAACCATGGCCGCCAAGCTCGCGGTGAAGGACGTCGCCCGCGTGAGCGACCTTTCCCTGAGCGAGAGCAACCGCCTCACCAAGCTCATCCCCGACCGGCCCTTCGTAGTGAAGGAGAACGGGGCGGACGTGGAGAAGAAGCCCACCCTCGAGAACTGCTACAAGTACGTCCCCGAGCTCAAGAAGGAATACGAAGAAGGAGAGCCCCTCGTGCGCGAAGTGCTGGAATACGCCAAGCGCCTGGAGGGATGCGTCCGCCAGATAGGCATCCACGCCTGCGCGATGATCATCGGCCGCGGGAATCTCACCGACTACATCCCCATCACCATGGGCGAAGACAAGGCCACCGGCCAGAAGGTCTGGGTCAGCCAGTACGAAGGTTCGCAGATCGAGGACGTCGGCATGCTCAAGATGGACTTCCTCGGCCTCAAGACCCTCAGCATCATCTCCCGCTGCCTCGCCCTCATACGGCACCGCGGCGGCCCCGAAATCGACATAGAAGCCATCCCCATCGACGACCCTGCTACCTTCGACCTATACTCCCGCGGCGACACCAAGTCCGTGTTCCAGTTCGAATCCGGCGGAATGCGCGAATGGCTCATGAAACTTCATCCCGAGCGCTTCGAGGACCTCATCGCTATGAACGCCCTCTACCGCCCGGGCCCTATGGACTACATCCCCGACTTCGTTGCCGGCAAGAACGACCCCTCCAAGGTCCACTACGACCTCCCGGAGATGGAAGACCTGCTGAAAGAGACCTACGGTGTCACGGTGTACCAGGAGCAGGTGATGCGCCTCTCCCAGACCCTCGCCGGCTTCTCCAAGGGCAAGGCGGACAAGCTCCGCAAGGCGATGGGTAAGAAGAAGAAGGATATCCTCGACGGGCTGAAGGTGGACTTTATGAAGGGCGCCGAAGCCAACGGGCATCCCGCCGCCACCCTCGAAAAGATATGGTCCGACTGGGAGGCCTTCGCGAAGTACGCCTTCAATAAATCGCACGCCACCTGCTACGCCTGGGTCAGCTACCAAACCGCCTGGCTGAAAGCGCATTACCCCAGCGAGTTCCAGGCATCCAACCTCACCCAGCAGAGCTCCAACATGGATGAGATGAAGGAGATAATGGCGGACTGCAAGAAGGGCGGAATCAAGGTCCTTAACCCCGACATCAACGAATCCGAAAAGGACTTCGACGTCAACAAGGCGGGTGATATACGCTTCGGGCTCGGCGGCCTCAAGGGCTTCGGCGAGAACGTGGTGAACGCCATAATCGACGAGCGCAGCAAGGGCGGCACCTACGCCGACGTATGGGAATTCGTGGAGCGCATGGCTCTCTACAGCCAGAAGATGGAAAGGCCCGTGGCCATCAACCGCAAGGCGATGGAGATACTGGTGAACGCCGGCGCCTTCGACTCCTTCGGCTACAAGCGCGCCCAGTTCTACACCCCCTGCAAGAGCGGCGAACTCTTCATCGACGAGCTCGTCCGCTACGCCGACCTCTACCGCAACGACCAGGTGGACAGCGCCAGTTCCCTCTTCGGCGAGGCCGAGGAGATGAAGCCCCAGCGCCCCGAGATGCCTATGTTCACCGGCGAGGAGGATATGCTCGAACTGCTGCAGAAGGAGAAGGAAGTGGTGGGAATGTACCTATCCTCCCATCCCCTGGATGCGCACGCCTTCGAGATAGAGAACTTCACCAACTGCAAGCTGGCGGACCTGCCCGGGAAGATAGACGAGCAGGAAAAGGCCAAGAAGCCCCTTAAAACGGCCGTAGCGGGCATCATAACCGACGTAAAGCAGATCACCACCCGCACGGGCTCGCCGGGCGGCAGGATCGTCCTGGAGGACTACAGCGGCACCTACGAGCTGGCGCTGTTCGGCAAGGACTACGAGAACTATATGTCCTATATGCTGCTGCACGAGCAGCTCTTCATCGAAGGTGAGATAGCCGAGCGCTACTTCATCAAGGCGGAAGAGCGCGCCAAAGGCAAGACCTCGCCGTACGCATTCAAGATAAAGAAGATCTCGCTGCTCGGGAACATCTCCGCGGACCTCATCAAGACATTCTCCCTGAACCTGGACTCCAAACAGCTTAACGAAAAGTTCCGCAAGGAGCTGGTGAAGCTGGTGAAATCCTACGCCGGCCCCACCAAACTCAGCGTCTTCCTCTTCGACGCCAGAAGCGGCTACCGCGTCGAACTCTTCTCCAAGAAATTCAGCGTCGCCGTCTGCGCCGACCTCCTCTCCGGCCTCGAACACCTCGGCATCACCTACCAAATCGGCCGCTAACGGCCCTGGTGCCTCCGCCTTCGCCGCCGCCGCTTCTGCAAGCTCGGCCGCTGACGGCCCTCGCCGCCGCCTCGGCCGCCCCGCTGAAAGTACCCGTGGCGGCTAACTGGATGATACACAGCAGTTAAACACAAAGTCTCCCCCTTAAAAACGAGGGGGAGGCTTTATACTATCAACCTGTCACTCAAACACTTAACCGCCACGCCTTTCTCCAGCCCCCAGCCCCGCCCCGCTGCCACGTCACCCTACCACCACGTCACCCCACCTCCGCGCCACCTCTCGGCCCCTCCCCCTGCACCACCTAGCCACACCTCAGCCATCGCCACTCCTCGTCCCAGCCCTCCTCGCTGTCGCCCCACCTCGCCTAGCCCCGCTTTTCGCCGGGCACCTAACTCATTGACTCACAGCAATATTCTGAAAACAAATCGGTTATTTTGGCCGATTTGTTTTCAGAATATCATTGATACACAGCCATTTGACTGCCCGGCGTTTTCCCTCATGCCCGGCTCGGCCGGGCATTTTTGTCGCTGGGCTAAGGCCGCCGGCGAGGAGGCATCCTGGCGGATGCCCGTCATCTTGTCAGGGGCTCTGCCCCTAACGTACCCCGCGGCTCTCGGCCTTCGTCCTTCGGACCGGCCTCCGCCGTTCGCGCTGTGGCGCTCAGGGATGTTGCTCCCCGCAGCCGGCGCCGCCGTAG
>JAEEXQ010000023.1 GCA_016287875.1 Bacteroidales bacterium
GCAACCGCCGTATTGTATCCGTATCCGCCTGCAATGTCGAAGTCCTGCAGCACGGTGGTGCCGTTGACCGACACGGAGAAAACCCTTTCGGTTTGTCCGGTGGCCTGGGCATCGTTGCCGAGATTGTAGATCAGGGCTTTCCCGCCGGCAAGTTCGGCGAAGTGCAGGTAAACATAGTATTTGCCGTCGGGCACGTCGGCCTTGAAGGCTTCCAGGCCTGCCCTCTGAGTCTGGAACAGGGGATCCAGGTCAGTGCCGGCGATGCCGGCTTGGGATGCCGGAGCCTTTTCTCCGCCCACATATCCCCAGGCCCCGGGCCTGTATTCCTGCTCAGGAATCCATATCTGTCCGCCGGTCCTGTCTTCGAAATAATTGCGGGTGCCGAGCAGTACGGATATCTCCGTGAAGCTTGACATATCTTCCGGAACCATCCGGAAATCCACGCGCAGCAGGTCGGCAGCACCGTCGGCCGCGCGGGCTTCCAGTACGTTCTCTCCGCCCTTGAAGGGGACTTGGAACAGCGCCGAGCCCGCCTGGACGGCCTTTTTGCCCAAGGATTTCCCGTTGGCAGTCAGTTCGACTTCGGCGGCCGTGGAGAATACTTCCACGGGCTGTATGCAGCTGCCATCCTTCTCCTGGCCGCCGCGTATCTTCCAGTCGGATCCGCCTATGCGGACGAAGGGGGCCTTGCCCAGAGTGGCACGGTAGAACCAGTAGGAGTCTTTCGGGGTCCTGTCGGAAGTGACGAGCCCTTTGCAGTTGAAGTGGGGAACGGCGTATCCGCGCTCCTCGGAATAGAAGTCATTCAGGTTCCATACCGCTGCGCCGGCGAGGTACTCCTTCTCCATGATAACGGGGAAGTAGTTCTTGTGGTACAGCAGGGAATAATCGGTGGTATAATCGTGGCATTCGGGCTCGAAGCTATGCAGGCGGGCGTCGGCATCTGCACCGTACTCCGACACGAACAGGGCCTTGCCGGGGAAGCTGGCGTGCAGTTTGTCCAGGGCCGGGCCCAGGCTCGCGAACTTGCCGTAGTACCATCCGAAGTAGAGGTTGAATCCGAGTATGTCCGGAATCTTTCCCAGGCCGCTTTCGGCGTATTTCTTCCTGTCGGCGTCGCAGGGGATCATCGTCGGCCTGCCTGGATCGGCCTCGCGCAGGGCGGCATCGATTTCCGAGGCGCAGGAGCGGACCTTGGCGTGGTATTCTTCCTTGGTCATCCCGCCGTTTTTAAAGGGGGATTTGTCGAGGAGCACTTCGTTCATGTAGGCCCAGATTATCATCGAGGGATGGTTGAAGTTCTGGTATACCATCTCCCTGGCCATCTCCACGCAGTTGCGGGAGAAGTCCGCGGCGCTGCCTATGCGGTTGACCACGGGGATTTCCAGGCTGGCAAGGATGCCCAGACGGTCGCAGCAGTCGGCCACCAGATGGTCCTGGGGGTAGTGGGAGATGCGCAGGAAATTGCCTCCCATATCTTTCAGCAGGCGGATGTCGCTGAGATGCATCCCGTCGGGCAGGGCGTTGCCTAGGCCGCGGAAGTCCTGATGGCGGTTGGTGCCGATCAGCTTGAGCGGCCGGTCGTTCAGGAAGAATCCTTTTTCAGGGTCGAAGCGGAAGCTGCGTATGCCGAAGCTGCTCCTGCGGGAATCTATCTCCTGCCCGTCCTTGCCAAGCAGCCGGGTCACGACGGAGTACATTTCGGGGGAGTCCACGTCCCAGAGGCGGGGGTTACTGATCCTGGCCTCGGCCTTCAGGGAAATTTCGGCTGCTGGTTTGCGTATGTTCTGCCTAATGCTTGCCACCTGCCTGCCTTTGGGGTCGAAGATGGCGTGTTCAAGGGTCATCTTCTTTTCCGGGCTGGGGAGGCTGAGGCGGGTTTCTATCTGCACGGAGGCTTCTTCTTTGGAAACTGCCGGGGTGGAGATGTAGATGCCGCTGCTGGCGTAGTGCTCGATGCTGATATGGTTTTCGGGGAGGAAGACCAGCGAAACGTCGCGGTAGATTCCTCCGAAGAAGGTGAAGTCGGCGGACATCGGGGGGATGGCCTCGTCGTGGGAGTTATCTACCTTTATCTTGAAGTCGTTGGCCCCTTTGCGGATTAGGCCGGTGATGTCGAAGATGAAGGCGGTGTAACCTCCTTTGTGGTTGCCGGCGTGGGTGCCGTTCACATAGAGATCCACTTCCTGGTTCGCCCCCTCGAAACGCAGGTAGACCTTCCTGCCGGCGAGTTCGTCGTTGATGGGGATGGTCTTTCCGTACCAGGCAGTGCCCCTCCAGTATCCGGGCTCGTCGTCCATCGCGTCCGCCGCATTCCAGGTGTGGGGAAGGGATACCGTCTGCGTGACCGCGCTGCCCTCCTTGCGGAACTGCCAGCCATCGTTTATACTCCTCTCATACCCCGGAGCAGCCATCGCCGGCCATCCCAGGAGGGTGAGGAGGATAAATATGTATGTCACGCGTTTTGCCATAAACAATAAAAAAAGCAGCACGCTTTTGTCCGTACTGCTTACCGTTACTAGTTATTTTTCTTTTCGAATGCGTTTGACTGAATGCTTCACTTTTCCTATGAAGAAGTTGATTTCCAAAGATGATTCTGTCTCTGTCGTTTCAAGGTCTGGCATTACAATGTCCGTCAGCGTTTCTCCAAAGTGTTTCATCTTTTCGTTTTGGACTTCTTTGTCGGATTCGTTGTGCAGTTCCAACAATTCTCGTTTCATGCTACGGACTTTATAAAAAGTTTCAATGATGGCGAACGTCACATTCCTGGCACGTTCGCCGCTCAAAATGGTTGCCAACATATAAAGCCCTCGTTCGGTGAATACTTTTGTGGGATTGCGGTTCATTGCCGACACATTTGTGGTCAAAAATTTTGACCGCAAATTCTGTAACTCGGTCATATTCAATTCGAACATGTAGCTCGAGGGGAACTTATCAGGGTTATTGTGCACAGCTTGGTTCACATGTTTTGTTTCAACACCATAAAGAGCGGCAACATCGGCATCGGCTATTACTTCCATGCCACGAACCATTACAATTCTGTCTTCCACCTCCCTGATAATAGCAGGAAACTGACTTTGCTTTTTCTTAATAGAAGTACTCATGATAGTTAATGCTTTGCGGAATGAACGGGCGTTGAATACAAATACGTTCACGTTCTATTTGAAACCATTTGCAGAAGGTTTCAATGGCATCCCGCAAAGTCCATCCCGGAGCACACATTATTATCTCGCTGTCATTTAAGACAACAGTATAGGCAGTATGTTCCTGATAAGTGACCGGATCCAATGCCGGAACTGTTTGCACTCTCAACCTCAGTCTTTCCATATTAATAATAACAGTTCCATTTGATCGTGGATGGAGAACCAGAGACAATACAAATATAAACAAATGTCTTTGTTCTCGCAATGCATAGTCACAAAACAAAGGGTTTCATTCGCCAATTTTGCGGAGGAAATTTTGCACCGCAAAAAAAATCGCTTAAAAAAGATCATTTAGCGGTAAGCAGTATGTCAAAGAGCGTTGGGGCTTCGCCCCGTTTAGGACCCCGGGTGCCGGTCAGGGCACCTGGGGTAAAAAAGAGTAAATTAAATAGAACTTGCAACGGTAGGGTATACGTCACCGACGACGGTGCGATTACTTGAGCCCGCGCCGAAGCACTGACCTATATCAACTGCCGAATTGTCGTTAATCGTTACTTTTGAACCTGTTGCATAGGAAACAGTACCTTTCTTAATCAAGCAGTTAGTGAAGGTAACGCTAACCGTATTAGTGTTGTTATGGCACATGACAGCACTTCGGCCAACGCCTGATCCGGCTGCACGGACAGAACCTCCTACACGGCAGTTATTCAGTTCAACTGACGAAGCATTCAGATATCCGATGATACCACCGGTATAGGCAAACGGTGAAGAGCTGTTGGAATTAAGTGTTCCGTTATACGTAAGATTTGTTGCAGAAGAGCCGCTGTAGTAACCGACAACTCCACCGCAAATCTGACGGTGATAGTTATCACCAACAGAGCCTATACCACCTAGTTTGAGCAATCTGATATTTCCTGTGCACACACAATCAGATATAGGATTTTCAGTATACGCAACTACACCGCCTATGCAGCAGCGCACCTGACAGTAAATAAGGATACGTCCGCTATTGGAGCAATTGGTGAAGGTTTTCCCAGTAATTGTGTTCCATCCACCATTCAAACCTTCGTTACTGGCACTTGCTCCCATTCCGGCAATACCGCCGAAGCAGGACCAGAGCGGAGTAGCCGTATCGCCGACGACAATGTCTTCAATAGAAGTACTATTAGCTGGATTTGAATCCGCATGCTTTTTGGTATAAACCCAGCCGCTGCTCGTACATCCGTTGATGGTCTGCTCACCCGATGCGGTCCAACCGCCGATGATACCTCCAGCGAATACCTGACCGGTTGCGGACATGGTAAGGTCCTGGAGAACGACGTCAACGTCCACATTTTTAGCATAATCGAAGGACGAAGTAACAGCGCTCATACCGATAACACCACCCAGGTAAACCTTGTCCCTGGTATTATCCTTAACGACAATATCATCAACATCATCACCGTCCGGAATCTGAGCCTGGGCATATGCAAAATCCGATGCCGCGCCGAATGTGTAGCCGCAGATGCCGCCGACGGCGACTTTGGAGCTTTCGGAATTTTCAAGAAGGACACCCTTGTTGTAATTGTAGGTAGTGTTGTCTCCGGTAAACGTATTAGCTCCACTTACGGAACCTGCGACACCGCCCATCCTGACACCGGCAGTACTATTAGAGCCGGTGCCGGTATTGGTGATGTTGCCGGTATTGTAGCATCCCTCATACACAGAACCCGCAGATGTCCACGCAACGATACCGCCTATGGAGATGGAGGCGCATGCGCCGGAATTGATTACCGCTCCATTGTTGAAACACGTAGTTAGAGTGGTATTCCCCTTGTTGTTGCCTACGACTCCTGCAAACTGACCGTCCTGAATAGAGTTTGTGCCTGAAGTTGCGGTATTGCTGATAGTTCCTCCGGCAAGAGAGGGGGTACCGTTGGAGCAGGAGGTAAGGTCACCCTCGCTGATTCCCACCACACCGGCAAGATTGATTTCACTCTTATAAGTGGAACCGTTGTTGGTTACATTACCAGTATTGTAGCAGGAGGAAAGCGAAGCGACACTGTATCCTGCCACGCCGCCGATGGCATAGTGGTAAGCTCCGTTAGAAGATGAAGTCTGGCTGTAATTGTTTACGATATTACCCGTATTGGAAGCCCCGCTGACCGTATTGCCGGCGTATGCGATAACGCCGCCGACGTAGTTGTTCCTTGGAATGGCGCAACCGGAGCCGATAGTGATATCGCCCGCGTTGGATGCACCGGTAATGGTACCTCCGCCAGCAGCAATTGAACTACCGCCGGAAGCAATTCCTACGATACCACCTGTATAGGAATGATAACTAGAAACAAAGCCGTTAAGAGCGATATCGCCGTTGGCGGTATTGGTAGCGTTGGATACAGTACCGCCGGCAAGATAACCGACAATACCGCCGAGCGCCATCATACTCTCATGAAGTTCAGTTACGGTTATAGGCGCATCGTTGGTGCCGTAAATATTTCCGGCCAGATGCTGGCCCACAAGGCCTCCAAGATACATATACTGGGAACCGCCCACGGTAGAATTAACGATGATGGCACCGCTGTTGGTCACATTGTCGTTCAATGCATATCCGCTTTCGGTGGAGTTGGTGAACACACGGCCCACAATACCTCCCACAGATAGCGGCCGTTTAGTGTTCTGACCGGCAAATGTGATGGTACCGGAATTGCCGCCTCCGGAAATCTCGCCATTGGTCAATGCGCCTGCAACGCCGCCGATGTAGGTCTGGCCTTCATCGGTAACGACCTGGGAATAGTTGATAGCGCCGCTGTTTGTGCAATTGGTGGCAAGCACGGCCCCCGTCAAGTATCCTATAACACCTCCGTAACCCAAATACTGGTTAGCATTCCTTGACATGCTACCGGTAATGTTGATTGTCATGGCATTGGAGCAGTTATTGACGGGTCGTGAGGAATAACCGACAACCCCTCCTATGTAAAGAGCACCGTCAGTAGTTGCACCGGAATAAGTCAGAGTACCGCCGGTAGTGTTGCAGTTTTCAAGGATTATATCAGCTTTGGTATTGCTGGCAACTACACCGCCGATATATGTTTCATTCGGATCATTTGCGGTGTAGTTGATATTGCCTGAATTAGTGAAGCGGGTAATGATTGCACCTTCGTTGCAACGTCCTACTACACCGCCGACGAGTCTGCCGGAGGGCGCTCCGACGGCAGCAACATTCACAGTTCCGGCATTGGTTATGTACTCATAGACGCGACCGGAATCATCGTTTAGACGGCCGACCACACCACCTTGGCAGAGATATGTGCCAACCGTACACTCTTCGGTAGTTACTACGCCCTCGCTTGCATTGGAGCAGGACTCGATAGTTCCTTTTCCCAGACCGATGACTCCACCTATATGCAGGGCTGCGCCGGTAGAAGCTGTGGAAGTGACTTTCACAAGACCGCTGTTTGTACAGCCGCTCACGCTTTCGGCTTTCTCGACCTGATATCCAAGAACACCACCGATATAGATATTTTCGGCAAACCGTGCTGCGCAAACAACTGATCCGCTATTTGAGCAACTGGTTATATAGCCTTGTGATTTTATGTCTCCGCCTTTCTGCGTCCGGCCTACTACGCCTCCGATAGAGGGCTGGTTGCCGTTGACAGTGCCATTGTCGGCGAAGGTAACCGTAGCTTCGTTGGAGCATCCGGAAATGGTACCACCTTTATTGTTTCCTACAAGACCACCAAGCTGGCTGGCTCTGCCGAGGGCTGACTCCGGAGTCCAGGTGATGGACCCCTTGGCCGTGCAGTTCTGCAGTCCGGCAATGTCATCGATATCTCCGGCGGGGAGTACTTCTTTGGCAAAAATGCCCCAACTGAGATCATCGGCAGAGTCCGTGCTGATGGTGGAATTCAGGGTAAGGTTCTTGACGACGCCCTGGAGCGTACCGAACATAGGTTTGGTGAGGCCGCTGATGGTCTTGCCGTTGCCGTCGAATATACCTTTGTATCCTTCGATAGGAGTCCAGCTTGCTGCTATCGACGAAGCATTCAAGGTGGCGGCATTCTGGGTTAGACGAGCATTCAGGGTATATTCTCCACCATTTACTCGGGATACGAAGTTCTGGAGAGTCGCGGTATCGTAAATCTGTATGAGATTGGTCTCTTTGTTCGGGCTGTAAACCACATTCTCGAATTCGCGCACTACACCTGCTTCTATTGTCTTGGTGGCATTGCTGTCCAGTACTTTCACGGTCATATGGCCTGAAGCATTATCAACGATGTCGAGGGTGATACCGCCTTCGTAGGTCCCCGCGGGAATGGCAACATAGAATACGAACGGCAAGTCACCAAGTTGCTTGTGGCCGCCGAAGCTGTATATCAGGCTAGCACCTCCGCTTGCAGGGGTGAGAAGGCCGTTGAAGTAGCCACGACTGTCGGTTCCGACGGTAAAAACCCCGGAAAGGGATTTGTCGCTGTCGGCTGCAGTAAGCGTGACGGAATCTATCTTCTTGCTACCCGTCAACGAGAACTTCAGAAGAGCGCCCATATGATAGAATGTAATAGGTGCGTCCAGCTTGTTTGTGCTGGCGAACATTGGCATGGCCGCAGGGTCGAATCCGTTCGCAACATAGTTCTGCGTGGAAGGGAAACTGACCTGGTTGCTATGCCCGGACACACCTCCGTATAGGAAGTTGTATGGAGCTGAAAGGTTACTGACCTTGAATGTAGCCCTTGCGGATGTATTGCCGCTGGCAAGATAGAAAGACGTAGCGGCGGTACCGTTGAGGGAGATAATGTCTCCATCACTCCAGTAAACAGGATAGGTGGATCCGTCCTTGGCTCCGAGGCTGGTCTTAGTGGCCGGATCTGGGACATTCAAGGTAACTGAAATTGTTGACTCCTCTCCCACGGGTACGGAGCCGTTTTCAACCTTTACATTTTCTTTTTCACAAGCTGCAGACAGGGCAGCAAGTGCTATTATCGAAAGATATGTATAAAACTTATTCATAGGGCCGCCAGTTAGTCAAAAGTGATATATGAAACAACCGGTAGATGGTCCGAAGGGCAGACGCTTTTCTCTCCGTCATTATAATCAAATGCAGTACGGATAGTCTTGTAGGACTGAGCCGTGATACCCTGAGATGATCCGTCGTGAAGGAAGATATGGTCGATGCGGAACTGGGGATATTTGCCGTTCGTGAGGAATGACTCCGCACCCCAGTTGCAACCAGTTTGGGTGCCGGGATAGTTGTTGTAGAACCCGGAAAGGTTCCCGGCCGCCTTAACTTCATCGTAGGCATTGACGAAGCCTCCGTTGCTCATAGCCGTGTACAGGGGCTGCACCTTGGTCTTTTTAGTATCGATGTAAGGCCCGAAGTTGAAGTCTCCTACCACTATGTAAGGCAGGTTGCCTGCTTTCTGAGATGTGAAATACTTGACATTGTTGATGATCCTGAGGCGCCTTGCAGCGATGGCAGGGTCTTCGGCGTCATACTTCCCATTAACTTTTTCAGCACCGACTTCGCTGCCGGCATGGTCCAGGGTGGTAGTGTGGGTTACGAAGAAATAGAACTGCTTGCCGGAAACATTGTGTTTGAATTTAGCATACGCACAGGTAGTTTCAGGGGCACCTGAATTGCTATATGCGTCGGATCTGCTGTCGTAATAAGTATTGTCGGATGAATGGGAAATCCATACATAGTTATGGTCTGAAACCGTGAAAGCGGATGTCTTGTAGGCAAAACCATCTGCATATTTATTGCTGGTGGAATAAGAGTATCCGAAAACTACATTACCATCTCGGTCAATATCATCCGGATGGTTCAGTTCCCAGGTGTAATCGGTGAAGCCCTGGGCTTCGGCCAAAGTCTTCAGCGAGTAAGTTTTCCCGTTCTGGAAGTTGCCGTCCAGTTCGTTGAAACCGATGATGTCGGCGCCAGTCTCGGCTATGGCTTTGCCAAGAGTAGTGCGGACTATTTCGTTTGTGAGGTATATGTAATCCCTGTCGCTGCTTTCGCGTGAGTCTTGCTGATATACATTGAACGTGGCCACGGTAATTCCCGGAGGCGCTGCGGTAGGCTCTCCGCCATCTTCGACGTCAAGGCCGTCGATGCCGAACAGGTTCTCGGTACGTCCGGCTGCGTAGGTCTTGCTCTGGAAGCCAATGATGTCCGTGCTATGCAGTTCGCAACCGCTTCCCCAGAACTTCAGGCGCATGAATGCTCCGTCTGTCTGGTATACCAGGGCCTCGATGCCTGCGGCATAGGCCTGGGCGGGAAGGGCGATGTAGATGTATGTATCCGTGCCCTTGAGGGTGAGGCCACTTCCGAAACTGTAGTTGAGAGTTCCGGGAGTGCCACCGGCAAATGCGCCGGTAAAGCCTTCTGCATCGGTTGCGAGTGTGAAATTGCCGTATAGGACCTCGGAACCAAGGCTGTTCAGCTCGATCTTGGAAAGGGTGGCGGAGCCTTTGAGCGCAAAGCGGATATATCCGCAGAAATTGTTGAGCTTGGCTCCGTACTTGTTCCCGTTCTTGACGGCCGTGCCGTAAGCGGCAGCGGCTGCAGGGTCGAAACTGTCTGCAACATAATTTTGTGTGGCCGGCAGACTTATCACATTGTCGGAGGTAGTGCCGGGATACAGTACTTTATATGGCGCAGAGAGTGATGCAGTTATGGTGAAATCCACCTGCTTCTTGCCGTTGTCGGCGGCAGCCACAGCATTGGACAGGGCTCCATTTACGGAAATCCTGTCTCCGGCCTTCCAGAGAATGTCGAAATTGCCGGATTCCTCTGCTCCGAGGGCGGTCTTGGTAGCTTCAGCCTCGGGGAGGCCTGCACTGAGCGTAAGCTTGGTTACGCTGCCTTCCGACCCGGAAGGAACCGGATCGGACTGGCAGCCACCACATAATATAACTCCTGCCAAAGCAAGGAAGAAACCATATTTCATACTTTTGTGTGTCATATTCTTTCCCTCCTTATTTTAGTCGGAATCCTCGTCGAATCCACCACTGACCAGGGTCAAGGCAGTGTTGGAGATTTCGCAAACGTTCTGCCGTAATTCCATGGGAAGAGTATCTGACCACGGGGCCAGATACTCTTTTTTATTGTTTTTGGTTATCATATGCTTTAGTAAGCTTCAACAGAGACGCCGCTGACCGTAGAACCAGAACCCAGATAACCACAAATCACATCCATGGTCAGGTCGCTATCGCTGTTAACAGTATCGTTGTTATTGTCATCCTGTCTTGACGAGCCAGGAGCAATCTTGCAAGAGCCTTTGAATGTAACAGTAGTCCCGGCGTTACAGCTATTGCAAAGGAGTCCTGCCTTGGTCTTATTACCGATAACAGTGCCGTTGAATTTTAGGCCATTGAATAAATACGTGGCTTTGCCGGTCCCAGAGTGGGAACCGAACAGACCGGCGGTGTAATTCTCGCCGGAAACAGTAGCCTCATGTGTATCAATTGTGGCCTCAAGGACCAGATTGTATTTGTCAGTCGTATGTTTGACATTGAAAAGGCCTACGATTCCACCAGCCCACAGGCTGCCGTTAATTGTAGAGGAAACAGTAACATCTCCATAATTCCTGCAGTTGTTCACGTTCAAGCTCTGATTGTCCAGCCAACCGGCAATACCGCCAACTTCTACGTCGGCGTCTCGTGTTCCGTTAAGAACCTTTATTTCACCGTAGTTCCTGGCATACTGCAATTTGATACCGGTCGTAGTATATCCTACGATACCGCCAACAGAAAGATCATCTGCGTTAGTGGATGATTCATCACTGATTGTACCGTTATTCTGAAGATATTTGCTTGAAGAGCCGGTCGCATTGAGATAACCGGAAGAGTTTCTTCCCAGAATACCGCCAACGGATACCACTTTACCCGAGCCGGAATTGGTAACTGTTCCGGAGTTTGTGCCCTTGGTCTCAGTTATTGTACAATTCTTATCAACCCAGCCAAGCAAGCCGCCAACGCAAACATTTGCCGATGCTGTGCCGGAATTGCTAATAGCTCCACTGTTGGAAAGGGTAGTCATAGTAGCAAAGCGTACATATCCGGCAATGCCTCCGATTTGGATAGAGTTGTCGCTTGTGCCGGAGAAACTGACGGCTCCGCTATTGGTACAGGAATCAATTGAGAAATCGGACGAGGCACCGCTTGAATTACCACCCTGTCCCATGATACCTCCTAAAGCAGGAGTTTTGCTCCAATGTGATGTGCTGATTATATCGCCGGTGTTTTCACAACCACTGATATGGAATTCAGTTCCCCAGAATGAACCCACAACACCGCCGATGATGAGTTCTCCGTCACCGGAGTTGCTGGTATTATTGGTAACAGATGCCTCATTGGTGCAATCGGTAACCGTAGCTCCGCTTGAGGCTACCGAGCCAATCAGACCACCAATCCTGTGCTCTTCGCTAACTTCTGTTGCAACGGCGAACACAACGCTTCCTTTGGAAGTACAACCGGTCACGGTTCCGGAGACTATATTGGCAAGGATACCAAGATCTTTCTGGTCTTCGGTTATGTTAAGGGCAGAGTTGAGCGTGAGGTCTTTGACAGTACCTTTGAGGTTGTTGAACAAAGGCTTGGTGAGACCGGTGATGGTCTTTCCGTTGCCGTCCAGAGTGCCTTCGTAATTCTCGATGGATTCGAAGGCTGCTGCATTGGCTGAGGTGACTTCAAACGAGGATACGACTCTGGCATCGAGGGTCTTGTTTCCTCCGGCTACTGCATCCACGAATTCCATGAAGGTAACGTTATCTTTGATCTTCTTTACAGGATCGTCAGCGAGACTTACGATCGTCACTTTAACATCGGTAATGCTGAAGCGGTTTTTGCTGTCGATATTCTCGTAGGACCCGATTACAAGCTGGTTTTCGTTATTGACTCCGGTAATGGTCACCGTCTTGGTCTCCCAGTTTTTGACGCTAGTAATGCCAAGAGCGTGGCCGTCGGAGAGGGATGCCCCAGTGTACTTCTTATATGAACCGCTGGAAAGATCCGTCGTACCGTTCATCACCAGGTCTCTTTCAACAAAGACAGCGACATCGTTAGTGTTGGATTCATGTTTGGTTGCTGTAACCGTTACTTCGATGGTGGCCAGTTTGCCGTCAGGAATACCTGCAAGAACAGGCGTTACCAAGTGAGTACGGGCGCCGGCTGCTGTGGTGCTGATACGCAGGTATGCGTTCCTTAAATAGACAGCGCTGTTACCGAAGAATCCCCAACCATGGGACAAACGGCTGTCACCCAGATTCACACCTGCTCCAAATATTCTGTTACCGGTGTTGCTATATTCGGTAAATAAGCCTGTAGGATTAGCTCCGGAAGGGGTATCCAGATTCTTGGGGGAGGGAACGAAACCTGCTGCTACGGCAAATTCATCCGGACCCCAGCCAATTTCAGAGAAGTCTTCAGCAAGAATGACGTCTCCAGCCGCTGCGTTCGTAACGGTAGAAGCATCAACAGGGGTGAATGCATCGGTAGTAAAACTAACAGTGTTGGACACTGCACCGTTATCCGTATCTTCAACTACGAACCAATAGTCGGTAGAAGGTGCAAGGCCACCGAATGAGAAGCAAGGTTTCTTGCCATCCCAGCAGGATGCATCAGCTTCAATCTCGTGCGAAACCACAAGGTTCGAGCAGGCGCTATCGCTGTAAAGGCTTGCAGTATAAGGTTTGGAGATGTCATAAGCGGCATCTTCTCCGTCATGGCTCCAGGTAAGGGAGGCGGTACTGGAAGATACTGCCTTCAGGCTGGCGGTAAGAATGTCTCCGGGATCATTCAAAGCCTTGAGGGTAACCTTGATGTCGCTGATGTTCATTCGGGCATCGTTGCCGCTAACACCGTCTGCAGCGCCGAAGGCGAGGCGGTCGCCCTTGGATACTCCGCGGACGGTAACTGTATAGCTGTTCCAGTTGGGGTCAGTCAGCAGGGTTATAGGAGCGAAGTTGCTGGTAAGATCCAGACTGTTGGTCTCATTGGCTGCAAGTTCGTCATAGCTGCCTGCAGGTTGCACTGCAATGACAGCTTTATCAGTAGTATAGCTGCCGCTAGACTCGCTGTAGTATCTGTTAGCGGTAACGGTCACTTCAAGTTCGGCGAACTTTCCGTCAGGAATGTTGTTGAGCTCGGGAGTGACAAGATGCGTGACCTTGCCGCTGCCCACGAGTTTGATATATCCGGGATGGATGTAGAGATTCTTGTTTGCTCCCTGTGCCCAACTGGCAAGGCGGCTTGCGTTAATTGCGTCAGTCTGAGATGAGAGAACTTTCTCGCTACTGGTTCCGACTGCTCTGAATTCAGCGACATCTGTAATATCGAAGGATACATAAGTGCTAGGGAAGTAACCTACGCCCTTGCCTATAACATCGCTGTCCCAACGCAGCTCTCCGAAGTCTTCGGCGAGGATTACGTCACCGACCGATGCAGGAGTGCTGCTGACTTCCACTATGTCGAAGGCTGCGGTGGTGACGGGCAGGATGTTGCTGTCGGCGCTGTGGTCCTCGTCGGTAACCTTTACATAGTAGGTGGTGCCGGGAGTCAGGCCGCTGATGCAGAACCTGGGAGTTTCAGAGCCCCAGCAGGTATCGCCGGCAGGCACGGTATAGCTGTCCACCAGGGTGTTGCACGCAGAATCGGAGTAAACGCCGATGGTGTATTCCAGGCTGGAAGAGTTGCTCCAGCAGATGACGGCGGTGGAGCTGGTGATGCCTTCTGCAGTGATCTTGGGACCGTATGTAGCCGTGTAGGGCAGGGTTGCGGGGGAGTACATCTGCCCGGCAACCAGGGCCGACTTGATGGTGGCCTGCTTGGCCATGGAACCACCGTCATTGTCGAATACTTCAACCTTGAGGGATCCTTCGAGGCCGGAGGGTACGCAGATGAAGAACTCGGCGGGCAGTGCCACGGGAGCTGCTGCAACCATCTCCACCACATCGGAAACGTCCGTTGCGTTTTTGGTGGTGAAGTTGGTGGAGAACGTACCGCTGAGGGCAGTTCCGTTGAGGCTGGTGAGTTTGACTCTGCTGACGGATGCGCTGCCGCTCAGGCTCAGGTGGAATAAGCTCACCCAAGGAGAGAGCGATACCGAAGAGGAGTTGTTGCTCTTGCCGCCCATAATGAATGCTGCGGGGTCGTATGAGCCGTCCACATAGTTCTGTACGGCCGGTACGGTGAGTATGGCTTCTCCGTTGGAGTAGCCGGATACCGCAGATGCGGGATATGCTGCGCAGTAGGGGACTGAAAGTGCTCCTGCGAAGGTGAATTCAGCGGAGGAAGATCCGTCGAACTGCGAGTCCAGAGCCTCGGAGGCTACACCGTTGACGCTGATCTGGTCGCCGGTTTTCCAGTAGTTGGGCCATTCGTCGCCCACTTTTGCTCCGAGGGCGGTCTTGGTCGATTCCAATTTAGCGCTGATGGTCGTGCGGACGGTGTCCGGGCCATTCACGATTTCCTTTGAACAGGATGCGGCTGCAATGATGCAAAGTACTGCCGCGGAAATAAGTTTGATTGTTTTCATAAGGCAATACATTTAAATGATTACATCATCCCACTCAATAACATCGGGATTGTCGAGGATCGGGGCTAGGTCGATGCTCTGACATAGCACAGAGGACTCCCGGATTTCTACGGGAGTGCTCTGCGGCGCGAAATAGATTCGTTTTTCAGTCATAGTTATGTGGTTTTACGTGATTATTTCAATTCTATAATCTGTACCGTGAAATCGGACAGCAGCATCATGTTGCTGTTATCCTTGGCGGTTTCGGAGGTAGGACCGAAGGCGATACGGTCGCCGTTTACAAGGCCGTCGAGGGTTACCTCGAATTCCTGAAGGTTCGTAAGACCGCCATCGAAGGTGATGGTCTCTACATTGGTAGTAAGGTTGACAGGATGACCTTGTGACGCCTTGTTGGTCTGGTTATTGGAAGAAATCTCGTAGAAAGAAGTGCCGTGCTGGACAGCAAGTACCGCCTTGCCACCGGACACCTTGCCGGAGGCGTGGAAGGTGACCTTGACCTTTGCGGTCTTGCCTTCGGGAATGCTCACAAGCTCAGGCGTAAGGATATGGGTGCCGTAGCTGGTGGTACTCAGGAACATATATCCGGGCCCTATATATATACGGGCATACTGGCCCTGGGCCCACTTGGCAAAGCGTACGCCGGATTCCTTCTTGGCTACAGACTGAGCGGTAAGGCTTCTCTGGGCATACTGGCTTGTGGTTCCCACGAACTCGGCCACATCCCTGCTGGTAAAGCTCTTCTTTGTATCGGCGTTATAGGCTGTGCTGCTGGTAGCTACATCGTATCCGGCAGACTGGCTGACCTCGTCGGCACCCCAGCAGAGCTGACCGAAGTCTTCGGCGAGGATGATATCTCCCTCGGAGGCAGGGTCGGAAGAAACTTCCACGATGGTGAATGCTTCGGTGGTACCTGCTATGACGGGGGAGTCCTTCTCGGCTCCGGAGGTGGTGTCATCTACCTTGAACCAGTAGGTCGTGGCGGGGGTCAGGCCGCTGAAGATGAACTTGGGCTGACGTCCCTTCCAGCAACCATCCCCTGCGGGAATGCTGAAGGAGACCTCGAGGTCGGTGCATTCTTCGTCTTTATAGAGGTAGATGGTATAAGGCTTGGCGATGTCATCTTCGGCAGATACGCCTTCGGTCCAGGTGAAGGACAGGGTCGAGGATGAGGCGGCGGCGAACTGGGCCGTGATGCCATAGACCTTGTCGATCTTGAGCTCTGCGATTTCAATCGACTCGGATGAGCCGGGGAAGCTGACGCTGAGCTTGGTGGAAACGCCGGTGGTGGGGCCGGTGGTAAGCTTGTATGCACCTTCGGCTTTCTGAACCTGGAAGGCACTGTTGCTGAGGGTGACGTCGATGTCATCGGCGGGGATGGCCAGAGGACTGTCAGCGCCCTGATACATAACGCCGATGGGATAGGTCTCGGAGGCCTGCACTATGATGGGGGTGCCGGCGGGATTGAAGACATCTCCCACCTTGAGGCCGTTCAGCAGGCTGCTGCGTACAGGAATCTTGCAGCCGTAGCCCGCTTCGGTCGTGACCTTGACGGAGGATTCAGCGTCGTAAACGAAGCCGGCGGCGGTGCTTGCATTGGCTGCAAGGGTGAGCTGGCCGTCAGCGGTGATGGTGCCAACGGTGGTATCTTCCAGGCTCCAGGTGAAGCTGTGGATTCCACCGTCGGAGGTCTCGGCAGAGAGTTTGATCTTCTGGCCGGGATAACCGTATATGGCGCTCAGCACCTGTCCGTTTTCGCCCCTGATGCTGGTGGTGTACTGTATGGTGGGATTGACGCTGACCATACAGGCGGCTTTCTTGCTTCCGTCTGCCGAGGTTGCGACAGCATAGGTCACACCTTCTGCCTTGGCGGTGATGGTACCATCCTTCACTTCGGCATATTCCTCGTCGAGAATGCTCCAGACCACGCCCATTCCGAGGGATTCGGGCAGGACGGTGGCGGTGATGGTGGTGCTTTCTCCGACGTGGAGGTCAACTTTGTCCCTGCTCAGCACGACGCTGGTAACGACTGAACCACCATCCTTGGAGTCCGGGTCGCAGGCGAAGAGGGCAGGCAGCAGAAGAATTGCTATGGTAAGGATCTTTTTCATTCGAATTACTTGTTATAGCGTACTGCAAAATAGTCCATGGTGTTGTAGCCGCTGTTGTTGGCGATAGTGCTGTTGTCGTAGGAACTGACGTTCTTCGCCGCGGCTTTGTTGTTGCGGGGCATAAGGCGTATGCTCACGCTTTCCTTGCCGAGGATTTCGGTAGGAAGAGGGAAGTCGTACACACGGGTGCCGAGGGTCTGCCAGTCGTTCTGGGATGCCCAGATGGCAACGTCGGGCACGGTAAACTCGGCTATGTCCACCCATTCGCCGTCGCTGGAAGCGGAGCAGTCGGTGGTGGTAAGGGAGTACTGGGCCTTCCAGTAGCGCGGCGAGCGGGCCTGCTGGGAGTTGTTGTACATTGCGAACTGCATTGAAACCCTGTCGGAGCTGATGCCGGCAGTGCTGAAGTTCACGAGCCAGCAGTATCCGCGGTCCTCGGAGCTGTTCCACCAGTATTTGTTGGACCAGCTTATCTTGAGGTTGTCCTTGAACCAGCCCTTTCCGTCGGTGTTCTGTGCGGATTCGTTGCCAATCCAGGGCTCGTAGATGCCCCCGTCTTCCATTTCTATACCTGCGCCTTCGGCATATTTGCCTTTCTTCTTGCTACCGCATTCTCCGATGTAGAAGTAAGTAGGGGAGAAGTTGCCCACAGAGCCGTAGGTGTGGCAGAGTTCGCCGTTGCCTTTGGTCGCGAGTATCGCGTTGGGCAGCTTGGTAGTATCGAATTCGCCGGGGAATTTCGCATAGCGGAATTCGGTGATGATGCCGGAGAAGTTGTCCTTGAAGTCGGGCTTGAGGTCGATCTCCTCGCGGGTGAGGTGGCGGAGCTGGTAGCGGCCGATGTCGCCGTCCTTCTCGAAGCTCTTGTAAACTTCGTGTACCACGATGCCGGTGATGTCGCCGCTGCCGTAGGGCAGGGTTTCTCCGTTACGGCGATATGGGCAGGTCATATTGGTGAACATATACATGCTGCCGCCCATTATGTCGCGGATAAGGATGGGATACTTGGCCAGGCGGTTGTATCCGTGAAGGGTGGTGTAACCTTCGTTCACGGGGGTGAAGGGGCCTTTGCGCATAGCTATCTCGCAGTCCTTTATCTTTACGAGGGTGTTGATGTCGTCGTCGGTGAGTTCGGTGATGCTCTTCTCTTTCCAAGGCATGGTGAGCATGCCGTCGGAGCTGGTGAGGGTCTCTTCCGAAGATACACCTTCGATGGTGTACTGGACGGGCTCATCGGCTGATTTCTTGATTACGGCGCCGCCGAGCTTGAGGCAGACGCGGCTGTAACGCTTGAACTCGTTCTTGGAGGCATCGGAGGCGATGAGCCTGAAGCCGTAGCGGCCATCCGGGCTTTCCAGGTAGGAGGTGCGCTCGGTCAGGGTGTAGTCGATGACGCCGGTGCCCTGCTGGTAGTCATCTACCTGGGCATCGCCGGCATTGCCGCCTTCGTTCGTGCTGACTATGTAACCTTCCACGAGTGCATCTTCCGGAAGGGTATATCCGCCCACGGTGGCAACTTCGCGGAGCCGCTCGGCGGAGAAAATGGTTCCGATGTTGTTGTCGGCGCGAGCCTGGATTACGGTTACCGTCGCGGTCTGCTTCTTGTTCCATCCGTCCTTATAGCTGAGGACGATGAGGGCGCGACGGGTGTAGTCCCGGTCGGTGTTGTCGGTGGTCTTGAAGGTGAAGGCCGTGTTGCTGAGCTGGCAGTCCTTGATCCATTCTTCGTGTCCGGAGAAACGGACCTCGGTGGAAATCTTGTCCAGGGGGACGTTGATGTCGGTAACCACCGATACGGGCTCGCCTGTGCCGTTATAGACGACCATTGAGCCGGCAGAAACATAGAATTTCTCTTCTACCGCGCCATCCTGATAGACGGTTACCGTGTCCTTGCGGGTAGAGGTGCTGAAGAGTATCTCGGCGCAGCGGGGGAATCCTTCGTTGGCGCTGATATGCAGCGGAAGGTCTCCGTCTTTGCTGAAGCTGGTGGTGCCGAACTCCAGCCAAGCCTCGTCGGACTCGTCAAGAAGGGAGACTTCCCCTTTTTTGTTGGCGATGAAGGGGATTTCGAGGTCTCCACCATCCTTTCCGATGTAGAACTCGTGCTCCGCCATACCCAGTTCGTCGGGAGCAAAAACTTCGTGTGTGTTCTTGTCGCAGGACTGGCTGAGCAGCAGGGCAAGAATGGCAATAACGGGTATCGCTTTGTTTTTCATATGCTATTCGTAATTCTGGGTAATGGTGATAGTATTCGAATAAACGGAGTCGCCGACTTCGGAGTCATAGGATCCGGCGTCGGTGTGGGTCAGCCTCATATTGGCAGTGCGGACGGCCCCAGTGTTGTTGGGCGCTATCTCGATGCAGATGTTGTCGAGCTCCACGCTCTTGAGTGTAATCCAGGGCGTTTCGGGCTCCTGGCCTTCGGGGTAGGTGAGGGTCAGGTACATCTCGTCCAGCAAGTACACCAGATTGGTCTTGAAGGGGATGATTTCCGTAGCACCGCTTGCGGAGGGGGTGAGGGAGGATGCGTTGAGGTCCAGTTCGCAGTCGGAATCACTGATGCGTGCGCTCTGATACATACTCAGGATCTTTGTCTCGCCTCCGGCCTTGAAGATAAGGTTGACGCGGCGTGCGCGGCCGTAGTTGATTTCGTAGTCGAACACGAGATAACCGGATTTGTAGCCTTTGAAGCGGTCGATGGAAGCCCAGGATACGGGCTCTTCCATCTCAACGGTCCAGTGGGTGTTGGAAAATACTCCCACCTGGGTGCTGCCGCCATCGGCGGAGAGCTTATTGTACCTCGACATAAGCCCCAGTGTCTGGTTATATTCGGCGTCTTTGGCGCAGGATACTGCGGCAAGGACTATCAATATGCAATAAAGTATCTTTTTCATATCCTTTATTCTGAGAGATTGTACTTGTCATACTCCGGATTGGTGAGTGCGCGGCCGGAACGCTGGCACTGGACGTCGGGGATTGGATAGTATTCGTGGCAAGGACGCACATAAGAGAGTGCGGTGTCGTAGGTGAGGTAAGCCATGATCTGGTCGTACCAGATGCCCCAGCGCACGAGGTCGTATTTGCGTCCCCACTCGCCGAACAGCTCGCGTCCGCGCTCGTCGCGTATCTCGCCACGGAGCTTGACCTCGGTCTGGAATACGTAGTCGTCGATCTGGGCGCGCTGACGGACCATGTTCAGGTAGTGTATGGACTTGGTGTAGTCGTGCTTTTCGCACCAGGCCTCGGAAAGGAGGAGCACCGCGTCGGCGTAGCGGAAAATCTTGTAGTTGTTGTGATCGTAGTTCCTGTAGACGTTCGGACACCAGAATTTAGGCCCCATCCAGGGACGGCTGAACTTTACTCCGTCGTAGCTGGCTGCAAGGTTGTAGTCGTAGCGTATGTCACTGGTGCCGGAGGGCATGATGGTAGTCCTGAAATAAGTCGAAGGCCTCAGCGGAGTGTAGCAAGTGGCGTTTTCTCCTATCTCAGCAATGGTGACACCGTCGAAGATGGTGGTGCCGCTGGTCTTGGGATAAGGCAGCACGACAGCGGAAATACCGAGGCTTGACGGGGGAGTGTAGTCGATACCGCCGTCTTCGTACTCGTGGTTGATTTCGAAGATGGATTCCGGCGTGTTCTTGTTGCGGAACATCACATCGGAGTAAGGGTACTGGCTAAGGTCGCCATAGATATCTTCGAGGTGCTCGCAGGCATAGATCACATTGTCCCAGTCCTTGTTCCAGGCAGCCATCTTGGCAATCATCATCCACCCCATAGCTGCGCCGCAGGTGTTCGTTTCCTGATCGTAGGTACGCACCTGGGGAAGGGAGGGAACATAGGTCTTGAGCTCTTCGATGAGGGTGTTGCGGGTTTCGACCGCGCTCATGCGTCCCATCTTCGAGATGCGGATAATGTCCTCGTCGGTCTCGACGTAGTCCTCGTAGAAGGGAACGTCGCCAAAGAAGCTGGTCAGCACGTAATAGTAGTACGAAAGAAGTATGCGGGTCTCGACTTCGAAGGGCGCTTTTTTCTCTTCATCTACCGTGGAACGCTGTATGCCTGCGATGGTGCTGAGGCAGTAGCGTATGCCGTACCAGCAGTATTGCCACACGTTGGCAGCAGCGCCGGGGCTGGCGGGATTGATGTCGAAACGGGCATCTTTCTGCGCGGAATTATTGGTGGTCGCAAGATCGGTGGTTCCTTCGATCGCAATAAAATAGCGTAAGTCGTGGATGCGGTTCAGAGGGTCGTAGCAACCATTCACCGAAGCCCGGATCTGTTTGGGTGTATTGAAGAACTTGTAGGGGCTCACGATGGCGGAGCTGTCTTCCTGAAGAGAGCAGGAAGCAATCACAAGTGCGCCTGCTATTATCGATAGTATTGTGATAAACTTTTTCATAAGACGCATCAATATTTCATTGAGATTGTAAATACTATACGACGGGGTTTAGGATAGTATGAGTTGTCGTATCCGTTGGTGCCGCCGGACGATACATCGGGGTCGAAACCGTTGTAGTTGGTCCACACGTAGAGGTTCTCGCCCGAGCAGGAAAGCTCGAGTTCGCGGATCGCCCTGCTCCTGA
The DNA here is from genome assembly GCA_016287875.1 of Bacteroidales bacterium. Classification (GTDB taxonomy): domain Bacteria; phylum Bacteroidota; class Bacteroidia; order Bacteroidales; family UBA932; genus Cryptobacteroides. The sequence continues at coordinate 21,347 of JAEEXQ010000023.1, forward strand.
TGTTGAATCTGTAACCTAAGCTGACGGTCTTGAGACGGAGGTAGGATGCATCGTGGATGAGGAAGGAGCTCGGCACGGCATTGCTGTCGAAGATACCAGCTCTAGGAAGGTTGGATTCAGGATTCTTGATGGGATGCCAGGCGTTGACCATATATGCATACTGATTGGTGCGTCGGGATCCGGCCATATAGAATTCTGAGTAGTTGAGTACCTTTCCGCCCAGGCAGTAAGAGAAGAAAACGCCCAGCGAGAGGTTCTTGATACGGAAGGTGTTCTGCAGACCTCCGGAAACCACGGGGTCGGGGGATCCAAGGTACACGATATCCTTGGAGTTCAAGGTTCCGTCGTGGTCCTGGTCGATGTAGATAGGATAACCCAGCTTGGTGGAGGCTGCGTCGTTGGCGTAGGTGTGGGTGATCTTGTTGCGGTCGATCTCCTCCTGATTGTGCCATACGCCGGCGTACTGGAATCCCCAGAAGGAATTGACGGGGTATCCGACCTTGTAACCTACGGTCATATATCCTCCGGTAGGCGAGTTCCTCGAGGATACTTCCGATTCCGCTCCTATGTTGTTTACGATGGAGGATGCGTGCGAGATGGTGAAAGAGGTCGACCAGGTGAAGTTGCGCTTCACGACGTTGCGGGATTCGACGGATAATTCTACACCCTGGGTGGTGGTGCGGCCGATGTTCTCGTATTTGGTATCGTATCCGGTGTGATGGGGAGTCTTGACCGTCAGAAGCAGGTCGGTGGTGATGGCCTTGTAGGCTTCGAAGGTGAAGCTGAGCTTGTTGTTGAAGAAGGCTGCATCGAGAGCGATGTTGCCCAGCGTGGTAGTCTCCCAGGTAAGGTTCGGGGAAGCGATGCGGGCCTGCCAGTATTCCTGGGAGTAATTGCCGTTGAATACATAACCGCCGGAACCGCCGTCGAGCCTCGCCAGTGATCTGTAAGCCTGGTTAAGGTCGTTACCGGACTGACCGAGGCTTATCTTGAGCGACAGGTCGTCCAGCCAATCGGCCTTCTTCAGCCAAGGTTCTTTGTAAATGGACCATTTGAATGCCCCGGAGGGGAAGAAGCCCCATTTGTGGTTGGCGGCGAAGTTGGATGCGCCGTCGAAACGTCCGGTCAGAGTCAGATAATAACGTCTCTTGTAGTTGTAGTTGACGCGTCCGAAAACTGCCATCTTATTCTTGAGGACTTCGCTGGTGCTGGCTCCGTAGCTCTCTTTGTTGGATACGGCGCTCATATTCTTCCATTTCATATCATCCACGATGTAACCATCTCCATCGAGACTGAAGTTGTTGCTGATGAAATGCTTGAACGTGTGTCCGAGGGTGGCATCGAAATGATGCCGTTTGTTTTCCTTGCTGAATTCGAGGGTGTTCTCGAAGTAAAGGCTCCGCTCGCCGTAGTTCTGGCGCTGAGCATATCCGCCCATGTCATCCGTCCTGGAAGGAAGGGTTGATGGAGTGTATTTGAAGCGCTGGCGGTCGAAGTAGTAGTAGCTGAACTTCGTCTTGTATTTTACCGACCTGACAGGGATAACGGTTCCGCCGAAGCCGATGTTGAGCATGCTGCGGTCGGTACGGTCGGTGTTCTGCTCGAGGCGGACCACCGCATTGGCCTGTGTCGTAATGGAGTTGCTCATCGGATTATAGGAATCCTGCGGATTGATGAGCGGGGAGAGATACTGAGCTGCGTAGTAGATTCCGCCGGCGCCAATGGAGGTCAGGAAATTGTCCTGCACACGATATTGGTAGCGCAGGTTGGCGTACAAGCTCAGCCAATTGAATACCTTGTTAGTGATGTTGAGAGTTCCGGTATAGTTCTCCTTGCCGCTTCTCTTGATGATACCCTGCTCGTTGTTGTAGGAGAGTGCGGCATAGAACTTCTGCTTGCCCTGGAAACCATTCATAGAGATTGAATAGCTCTGGTAAGGGGCAATCCTGCTGACATCCTCGATCCAGTTGGTTCCGGGGCCGTTGGTGTACGGGGTCTTGACGGACAGGTTGCTGAGAGGAGTGTAGTTGTTCATATTGCCGGACACGCCTGCGTGCTGGAAGTACTCATTGCGGTAGATGCCGAACTCCTCGGAATTCATCAGGTCGAGGTTGCGGGGAAGTTGCGAGACACCGCCGGTGGCCTTGAAGGAGATGGAGATGTTCTGCATCGCGGCGTTGGAGTCCTCGCTGCCCTTGGTGGTGATGATGATGACGCCGTTGGCGCCTCGGGCACCGTAGATTGCGGTGGAGGATGCATCCTTCAGGACCGAAATAGCCTCGATGTCGTTGGGGTTGATGTCACTGAGCGAGGAAACTGCGTCCATAACGCCGTCCACGACGATCAGAGGGTCGTTGGATGCGGTGATGGAGCGGGAACCGCGGATACGGATGACAGCATCGGAACCGGGCTCGCCGTCAGTGCTGGTGACTTCCATACCAGCGACGCGGCCCTGGAGTGCCTGGTCGATGGAGAGGACCGGTTCGTCGCGTATCTCAGCCATCTTCACGCTGGTAACTGAACCGGTGAGGTCGGCCTGCTTGACTGCGCCGTAGCCGATGACCACCACATCTTCCAGCCTCTGACTGGCGTCGGGGACCATGTTGACGTCGAGAGTGGCCTTGCCTTTGGCGGGGAATACGCTCTCGGCATAACCGAGGAAGTGTACGGAGATATAGTCTTTTTCGGTACACTCTATGGTGTAACGTCCGTTGTTGTCGGTGGTGGCGGTGGCGGCCACGGGGCCGTCTGCCGCGCCTTTCTTGACCACCACGATGGCGCCGGGCAGGATGTCTGCATTCTCGTCACGCACCACGCCGCTCACTTTGCGCGAGTTCTGTGCAATAGCGGGAATAAGTGCGGAAAGCGCCAGTATAGTTGCAATAAACTTTCTCATATCCAATCTCCTCCTTCATCTTCGAAGTCAAAGTCTTCGTCTTCGAACATCTTGAGCATTTCAGCCTCGGAAACGGTGTAGGCGGCCAGATTGTCGACGTGCACATATACCTGGCTGCTGTTTTCGACGCTGAAGATGAACTTGGTATGGGCGCTCATGCGCTCTCCGTCGCCCATCAGGAGCAGATACTTAAGATTGCTCTTCTCCGCTCCGGTTCCCAGGGGGACGTTGACCCTGTAGGTCTTGAGGTTGGTCTCATAGAAGTGGCCTCCCGAGACGGTGATGTCCAGGGTGATGTTCTTGTCGAGGAACTCGTTGGTGGTTTCGGCCCATACATTGAATGATATGTAGTCGAAGTAGTCGCTGTTGAGCATGGGATACTCATCGGTCGTGAATGTCTCCCTGCCGGTAAGGACCAAGGTCTGGTCGGGCTGTTCGTCAAAGGTCTCGTAAAACTTCTCGGAGTATCCCTGATTTATGGTCAGGAACTTGCCCAGGAATGCTTCGGGGCAGGAGAAACTGAGTCTGCCCGATCTGCGTTCCAGAGAATTGAGGGTGAGAAGCGATGCTGCATCGTAGGTTACGACCGTGTGGCCCGGTTCGACTTCTTCGACCGATTTAATCTGGAACCAGTCGGTGTTGGTGCTTTCGGGATTCACCAGATACTTCCACTGCAGCGAGACGTTGGACAGGACGTGGATTTTGCCGTCCTGCACTCCGTCGAACGGGATTTGGATGTCGTCAACGAGTTTATTCTCAGATGTTTCGTACACCTTGATGAACTCGCTCCGGGTAGGCCTCTCCGGCCCGTCATTCCCCACGCAAGAGGCGAGGATGACGGCTAGTGAAGCCCACAGAAGATTTAGTGTTTTTGTGTTCATATTGAGATTACTTCAATTTCGAGAGTTTGAAATCCGCTATGATGGGATAGTGGTCGGAGGGGATATAGAACGTGCTCACACCGGAGTGTTCGCGTTTTGTGTATTCGTCGGTCTCGGTATAAACGTCGATGCAAGCCTTGAGCATAGGCTTTGTAACGTACATATAGTCGATCCTCAGGTTACCGCAGGACGGCATGAAAACGTCGGGGTAACAGCTGTTCACCAGGTCGTAGTAGGGTGAATGGAAGATCATATAGTCCTGGGCGGTGAATCCGAGGGAGGCGTTGTTCCACTTGTACTTGAAGTTGTCCCTGCGGCTGTAGGAGTTGTAGTCCCCGGCCATTATCCAGAGCTCTTCGTCGGGGTTCTTGGTCTTGCGTATGGAGTTGTCCATGATGCGGCAGAGCTCCTTTACGCGGTGCTGGTCGCCTTCGTATTTTTCGGCGCTTTCCTGCCTTCTTTCTTTGGGAACTGCATATCCGTGCTTGCCGTTCTTAAGATGCAACGTGACGATATTGAGGGGCTTCTCCACGCCTTCGACGTGGACCTGATACCATCCGGCATTATTCACGATGACGGAGTCCGGTTTGCGGCCTTTGATTATGGCGATGGTGTCGATGGGGAAGCGGGAGGTGATTACCTGGGGATAGTTGCTTAGGCCGTAAGGAGTCGATGTTGACTTGCGGCGGGGCGTAACTACGTGATACTGATGGCCCCAGCGTGCACAGAGCTCGTCCCAGTGGGCGGGAAGATAACGCTCTTCGTTCGGCATATGTTCGTGGGTGCCGTCGTAGTAGATCGTGGCTCCTTCGCAGAATATGCAGATATCCGGATGCCATGAGTTGATCCAGTCGACAAATTTCTGGTAATGGTCGGGCTGGCCGGCCCACATTCCGTTCTGGATGTTCCAGTAGAGCACCCTCAGTGCTTTCTTGTTTTCGGGTTTCCCGGTGGGTTCTTTGGGCTCGGCGGATGCGCTTGCCGAGAACAGGACGGGAAGGGCCAGGATGATGGCAAAAATGACGTTTTTGATGGTATTGTTCACTGCTCGCATAATGTGGCTTCTTTTTGTACAAAAATATATAAAATAGCCGGAGTTTTTTGGCTCCGGCGAAAATTGGGAAATGTCAGGTGGTTTCGGGAAGTGTTTTCTAATTGATAATCAATCAAATAAATTATTTTAAAAACTAAAATCGGGAAATTAAAGTTCTGAAATAATCTTGTTGAATTTCTCTTCCGGAATGGCCAGTCGGGCTTTGATTATGGATCGGAGATTATAAACTGTTTTTACCGAGCTGTGCAACAAGTCCGCTATTTCCGTGCTGTCTTCTATCCCGAGTTTTATGAGCGCTAGGATACGGAGTTCGTTGTTAAGTATTTCGGTTTTCTTAGGCACTATCTTCTCTTCCGGCTTGAGGCAGGAGTTCACCGTGTCCACGAAGTTGGGGAAGATGTCCACGAATGCGCTGTCGAAGTTGTGGAACAGTTCCTTCCTCTCCTCCGACGCAAAGTCACTCAGCGGGCTGGTGAGTTCGATGACCTGCTCCACCTGCCCTTTCTTGAGGCTGGAGTGTATCTTGGTACGGAACACGTCCAGGCGTTTTATGTAGGAAGAGTAGAGCTGGAACACCACGCCCACGTACTCCTTGGACAGCCTTCCGGATCTTTGCAGGTTGTCTTTGAGGCGGGTGATCCTGACTCGGGCGTTGTTTATTATGAGCGATGTCACCAGGAGGGCGACCACCAGCAATGCTACCAGTATCAGGGCGAGGAGGATGTCCTTGTTCTTCTTCTGGAGCATCCTTGCGTTACGGTCGTTTATCCTGATTGCCTGTTCTTCTCCGTCCAGTAGCCTCTGCCGGGAGCCCAGGGAACGCAGCGACGAGTAGTAGAAGTCGGAGACCTTCTTCGCGCTGTTCAACTCGTTCATATCGTACAGGAGCGATTCCACCCTGAACAGGGAGGCGATGTCGTAGTTGCAGTCTTCTACTTCGAGTATGGCGGATTGCAGCAGGTCCTCGATGTCGGTGGGCTTGGTCTTCCCTTCGTAGTAGTAGGCTATCATATAGCGGTCGTACAGGCATCTGGCATAATCCTTCGAACGATGGTCCTGGATCATCGACATACGGATGGCGTTATACCGTCTGGCCTCATCGAAATGCCCGGCCCTCGCTTCCTTCCTTTCCATATTATGGAGATAGGTCTGGCTGGTCGAATCCGACACGGCCAGGAGCGAATCCCTATATATATTGTAGAGGTTGCGGTATTCCTTTTTGTATCTCTCGGGCTCTCTGGAGCCTGAGTATAGATTGTGGTAATGCTCGGTCCAGGAATAATAGTATGCGTGCAGCAGGTCCCCCGTCATTGATTTCCTGGGAATGGTTTCGAGAGTCTCCCTTGCCTCGGTGCTGAAGCCGGCCCCCGATAATAAGTCCACCCTCTTTAACCTGGCCATATAGCCCAGCGAATCGTTCCCTATGGCGTCTGCGAGTTCGCACGCCTTGTCTATATATACCAGCGACGAATCTACGTTGTACTTTGAATAGCGTTTCGCCAGGTCGGAATATATTTCGATCCTCTCCTCTTCGGTATTGCCGGGCAATTTTGCTTTGACGGAGTCTATCTCCCTCTCCTTCCGCGCCGCATAGACTTCGGCGTTGTCCAGTTTCTCGAGAAGTTCCTTGATCAGCTTGCGGGCCCTGTCCGTCTGCGGCACCTCGTCCTTGTGGCAGGAAAAGGCTAGCGCGATGGATGTCATCAGAAGCAGTGCTATGTGGTGTGCCTTCATTATCTTAGGATGAATCGTTCACTTCGGTCGCGGGAGTCGCCTGCGTAGAAATCTACATAAACCCTTCGGCCACTTACTATCAGTTTGTATGAGCCGGCGGCATCGGACAGGCTGTAGTCGACGATTCCGGGGCGGTATTCGTCGAAGATGGGGGCGTAGTGCGGATATCCGTCGGGGCCTGAGGCCTTCACTTTGTATTCTGCCTGGGCCTCGTCGCTCCAGACACTGCTCATGGTCATCTGGGTTATGCGGCCGCCGTCTCCCTGCCAATCCAGGAATTCGGTGGTGTGGCTGTGCCCGCAGAGCACTATTGCGTCCAGCGAGGCGAGCAGCGCGCGCATCTCCCGGCGTTCATCGGCGCGCTTATCTTCCTTATGGCCGAGGAAGTACCAGAAATAGATGTCGGGTTCGTCGAAGGGGAAGACGGGGGTGTGGATGAGTACGAAGACGTGGCGGGATCCGCGGGCGCTTTCCAGCAGGGACTTGATTTCATCCAGCTTTCCGCTGGAGTAATTTATCGCCACGAATGCGTCGGGCCCTTGGCGGAACAGGTAGTTCGTGGAAGATATATCCTGGCCGAGTTCCTGGGACATCCGTGCTGGCATATATGCTTTGTAGGCCTTCCTGGCCCTGTCCTTTCCGCGGAAGTCGTGGTTCCCGATCACCGTTACGAAGGGGATGTCGGGGGCAAGCTGGGTTTTGAATAGATTGATTGCGTCGTCCAGGAAGCGGGCGTGGGTGGTAGAGTCGGCGGTATCGCCCTGGATAAGGTCTCCGACCTGGAATACGTAGCGCGTGTCCTTGCCAACGAGTCCGCGTGCGCGCTGCACAAGCCGCTTGCATCTACCTTCCCACATCTTCCCGTTGCGCTCGAACTCTTGGCGGTGGATCGCTTCCCTTTCCGGATCCGCTTCGGAATATCCAGCGTGGTACACTTCGGGGTCGAGTGCATCGTAATGCGTATCGCCAAGTATCACGACGGAGTAATTGTCTGCGCTTCCGCAGCCAACGGCCATCAGTCCAGTCAGTAGTACGAATAGTGTTGAAATCCCTCTCATAGTGGTAACGTGGTAATTCTCCGAACAATCCCGTTTGCAAAAACAATCCCGTCCGCAAAAATAGGAAATAACTTTCAAATTGTAAATCCCCCCGCCACACCTCGCCACTCTCCGCCGCCCCCTCGCTGTCGTCTCGCTGCGCCTCGCCACTCCTCGCCGCGCCTCATTTTTTGCCGGGCACCTAACTCATTGTTTCACAGCAATATCCTGAAAACAAATCGGTTATTATGGCCGATTTGTTTTCAGGATATCATTGATACACAGCCACTTGACTGCCCGGCGTTTTCCCTCATGCCCGGCTCGGCCGGGCATTCTTGTCTCTGGGCTAAGGCCGCCGGCGAGGAGGCATCCTGGCGGATGCCAGTCATCTTGTCAGGGGCTCTGCCCCTAACGTACCCCGCGGCTCTCGGCCTCCGTCCTTCGGACCGGCCTCCGCCGTTC